>NZ_JAFGYZ010000019.1:0-141339 GCF_017491585.1 Pseudomonas sp. 58(2021) | reverse complement strand
CTATTAATACCCCTCCCCCCACTCAAGGACCCGAGCCCCACCATGAAATTCGACCTCGCCTACTGCCTCAGCCTCGACGACAAACTGTCGATCTATGACGTTCGCGATCTCAATTTCGATGAGACGGTGGCGTTCGATTCTGCGAAGGAACACTTCCAGTGCCCCAACGACGCCTGTCGTTCGGCGTTCGATGCGTCCAACGAGTTGGGCACGTTCAACGCCAAGAACGTGAATTACGTGCGCACGCCGCACTTCAAGAATCTGCCCGGTACGCAGCATGTGGCGGGTTGTCCGTATGTGAGTTTGAAGACGTCGGCGTCGGGGGTTGAGGCGGCGGATGGGGAAACGGATGACGGTCGGGAGGAACATTTCCCGTCGGAGTTGTTGCTGACGCGACGTGAGTATGTGCGCAAGCCTGGCGCGCCAGCGGGGGCGGCGGATGTGTTGCGGGATGATCCGGCGCGGGTGGCGGCTTCCCCCTCGAAAGAGTCGCCGAGTCGCGAGACGGCGCCGGACAAGACCAGTGTCTTCGCTCACCCCGTGGAGTGTTTTGTGTCGAACTTCGCGGACAAGGATTTGCTCAAGCGTATGCCGTTGAAGATTGGCGAGCATACGGCGCCGTACAGTTCGTTCTTCAAGAAGATCGAGTACTTGATGGACAACAAGGGGCTGATTTATTGGGGCCGGATCAAGAAGATCGAGGACTTTCACAGCGCCAGTTTCCGGATCGATTTCGAGGACAAGGTCTGGTTCAAGAAGCCGGACGACAGCAAGAAGAAGCCTTATCCGGTCAGTGTCTATCTCAACAAAAAGCTGATCGACAACTACCGCAAGCGCAAGGCGTTTCTAGAAGAGATCAAGCACGCGATCGACAGTGACAAGGAGTTGTTCTGCTTCTTCTATGGCGTGACGCCGGAGTTGAAGCAGGTGCCGGGCAAGAAGAACCCCGAAAAGCCTTTCGAGGTCTTCAATGCCAATATCGAGAACCTGGATCACTTCATCATTCGTGAAGCGCCGGGTCTGGCGTGATGGTCAGCCCTGGGGCAGTTGCAGTTTGACGGCGCCGGGGTGTTGGTTGACGACTGAGTACGGCAGCACCGACCACTCGGGGTTATCGCAATTACGCTGGTAACGGGCGAAGTAGGCGCCCAGGTAAATACCCTTCGGCGTGAAGTGCCAGTTGGAATAACCCCAGACGCTCTCATCGGTGTAATCGCAACTGCCGTCGTCTTCAGCCGGTTTCTTCATTTCATCCGGGTACAACGTGGTGAACTGTTTGACCAGCCACGGCGCCATGATTTTTTGTTGATCGTATTCGCTGGCTGCGTTATCGGGTTTACCAATCCACATAACGTCTTTGAGTTTCAACAACTCGCCCGTGTGAACATTCAAGTTGATCGGCGAACTGCCGAAGTCCGGGTGGGCGCCACCGCAGCTGTAACCAGTGGAGATGTCTAGGCTGACCACGTCGGGTGAGAGAAACTCCGGGGCAGCTCCTTGATCGAACTCGGCGTATTCCCCGCCATCCATCATGCAGCGGTGATAGTCGATGACTTCAGTCCATAGCCGTCCGAGCAAGTGGTTGTTGATCCGCTGCTGCTCTTCTTTCGTATAGCCAGATTCAACACTGAACAACGAAACCTTCGACTCAGGCTCCGTCCACCATTGCAGCTCGTAGCCCATGAAGTTTTCTTTCTTCTCCGGCTTGAGCTTGAGCCCCTGTAAGCGCAAATACTCGTAGGGATCGGCTTTCGGCAACGTGGCAATAAAGGGCAGCGTGGTAGCAGTTGGCGCAGGAAGTTTGGCTTCGGTCAGTTGCACCGGGAGCTTCTTGCCCTTGGGGTTTTGCCATTCGCCCTGCCAACCGTTGGCGGTGGTTTTCAGCTTCAGGGTTGACAGCGGTTTGTCGTCGCCATAGCGGTTGTTGCCTTCAACCAGGTTCAACGTGCTGTCCTGCAGCGAGCCGCTGAGTTCCAGGTCGCGGTGATACTTCTCATAGAAGTAGCGGCCGGTGACTTCGTCCTGCTGCGTGGTGTTGAGCTCCAGCACAATCGGCATCTTGCCCAGCGTACCGGTGAACACGCGCCGGCCATCTTCGGCGTGGGCAGTGGAAATCAGTGTGAACAGCGCCGCAGCGTATGGCGCCAGGCGCAGCAGTCCCTTGAGCATGGATCGATCCCTGAATGAATGAGGCTGCGGAGTATGCAGAGGATGCGCGCAGGAATCGAGGCTCTACTTGAGCAGCATGCCCAGCATGACGACGATCAGCAGCGCGATGTACACCCACGCATGCACCCGATCCGGTATCCGCCCGATCCACGGCGTGGCCATTCGAATCCCGACCAACGAGCCCAGTGTCAGCACCACAAATGCCAGCAAATCCACATACCCGACAAACCACGCGCCCAGATCCGTCGCGCTGAATCCGGCCAATGCCATGTAGGTCAGCGTCCCGGCCACTGCCACCGGCACGCTTAACGGATTGGCCATGGACGTGGCCTGGGACATGCTCAGCCCGCAGCGGCGCAGAAGCGGCACGGTCATGACGCTTCCTCCTACACCGAGAAACGTGGCGATTGCGCCGATGCCTACACCGCCGGCGGACGTTTCTGCCCTGCCGAGTCGGCGCGGGATGATGCCTTCGCTGCGGATGAGGAAGCCACGTCTGAGCAGGCAGTCGATGATGGTCACGCCGAGATAGGCGATGAAGGCGTAGCGAATGATTTCGCCGCTGACCCACACCGCCGCGACCGCGCCGAGGATCGCGCCCAGGGCGATGAAGCCGCCGAGCGGCCACAGATAATGGCGGATCAGGTTGCCGGCGCGGCGATGTTTGCCGGTGGCGATCAGTGCGTTAACGATCATCACGCAGGTCGAGGTGGCGACGGCGATGTGCATGGCGGATTGGCTGATCGGGTCGTCGGCGCCGTGGCTCGCGGTAAGCATGCGGTACAGCAGCGGCACGACGACGAAGCCGCCGCCGAAGCCGAAGAGCACAGCGGTGACGCCGGTCAGGCAGCCGAAGAGTGTCAGCAGGAGGTAGAACATGGCGCGTCGTCCGTTGTTGGGGAGCGGTCGACGATAGAGCCGCTGCGCTTGGCCTGCTTCAGCAAGTCAGCCAATAATGTTTGCGTTTACGCCAATCGCTGGATACCGCTCGATGCGCAATGTTTCGATCAATCTGCTGGATGACACGCCGCGCCCGGTGGTGGCGATCGGTACGGATTATTCCCACGGCTATCTGTTGCCACGTCATACGCATCGGCGGGCGCAATTGTTGTACGGCGCGACTGGGGTGATGAAGGTCAGCACGCATGACGGCAACTGGGTGGTGCCGCCGCAGCGGGCGGTGTGGATCCCGCCGGGGGTGGCGCATGAGGTGTTGATGCTGGGGGTCAGCACTCGCAGTTTGTATATCGAGTCGGGGGCGGTGGACTTGGGTGATCGCTGTCAGGTGATCAGTGTGTCACCGCTGATGCGGCATTTGCTGATGGAAGCCGTGGAGTTGCCGCTGACCTATGACTTGACCGGGCGCGACGGCGTGTTGATCGATTTGTTGCTGCATGAATTGGTGCGCAGTGCGCCACTTCCGTTGCATATCCCGCTGCCGTCTGACGGAAGACTGCTCGAGCTGTGTCAGACCTTTCTGCATCAGCCGAATGCCCACCAATCGCCCCAGCAATGGGCCGACCAGCTGCACGTAAGCTTACGCACCTTCAACAGGTTGTTTCGTCAGCAGACCGGCCTGAGCTTCAGTCAGTGGCGCCAGCGCGCCTGCGTGGTACTGGCGCTGGCACGGCTGGCGGCGGGTGAGGCGGTGACGCGGATTGCCCTGGATTTCGGCTATGACAGCCCGGCGGCGTTCTCGACGATGTTCCGCCGGATCCTCGGTCAGGCACCGTCCGTCTGGTTGGAGGCGGCGAACTAGGGCAAATCAAAAAATGCGTTTGATCCCGGCCGAAAACAACTGTACAAAAACACAGTACATTTTCCATCAGCACTCTCGAGCCCGGAGCACACCATGGCCTCTTCAGCGATGAACCTCATCCTCGAACGTATCGCCCTTTTCCAGTTCACCCCGACCCATTGCGCCCAGGCCCGAGGGATGTTGGGCTGGAGCGTGGAGCAACTGTCGCGGGAGGCAGGGGTTTCGGTCGATGACATCCAACGGTTCGAAGCGCAGCAGGACGTGGCGGATGCGGCGCGGCTGGCGCTGACCTATCGGTTCGAGGCGCAGGGGCTGGTGTTCTTTCCGGGGTTTGCTCCGGGGCGTTCGACAAGCAATGGTTCGACCGCCGAATCGGTGCGTGGGGATTATGCGATGGCGGAGTGATCCGGTTCGCCTCATGGAGGCGAACCTGCATCAGTGAGTCAGGCCCCTTGCACCACCGCCTCACTCTCCCCTTCAACCACCAACCACCACGCATCCCCGCGTTGTGGATGTGCCAGGTTGAACGCCTCGCCCATTTGCGGCGTGGTGATGGAAACGCTGCGCTCCCAGGCCAGCGCAAGAATGCGGTCGAACGGTTCATGCCAGGCGTGCATCGCCAGATCGAACGTGCCGTTGTGGATCGGGAACAGCCAGCGGCCCTTGAGGTCGAGGTGGGCTTGCAGGGTTTCTTCCGGTTGCATGTGCACGTGGGGCCATTCGACGTTGTAGGCGCCGGTTTCCATCAGGGTCAGGTCGAACGGGCCGTATTGTTCGCCGATGCGTTTGAAGCCGTCGAAATAGCCGCTGTCGCCGCTGAAGAAAATCCGCTTGTCGCTGTCGATGATCACCCAGGACGCCCACAGTGTCTGGTTGCCGTCGAACAGGCCACGGCCGGAGAAGTGCTGCGACGGGGTGGCGATGAAGTGGATGCCGGCGACTTCGGTACCCTCCCACCAATCGTTCTGGCGAACCTTGCCGGCATCGATGCCCCATTTGATCAGAGTATCGCCGACGCCCAGCGGGGTGAGGAACACGTTGACCTTGTCCGCCAGTTTCAACACCGCTTCGTAGTCGAGGTGATCGTAGTGGTTGTGCGACAGGATCACCGCTTCGATCGGTGGCAATTCATCGATGCTGATCGGTGGCTGGTGGAAGCGTTTCGGCCCGGCCCATTGCACCGGCGAGGCACGCTCGGCGAAGACCGGGTCGGTGATCCAGAACTTGTCTTGCAGTTTGAGCAGCAAGGTCGAGTGACCGAGGCGATAGACGCTGTGGTTGGGCGCGGCGATCAGGTCGGCGCGGGTCAATGGCTGTACAGGGATGGACGACGCAGGACGGGTGTTGCGCGGTTTGTGGAAGATCATGTTCCACATGATGCGCAGCATCTTGCGCAAACCTTCGCGCTGCACAGGCGCATGGTTGCGGAATGTCCCTTCGGCCTGGCGCGAAGCTTCAGGTACAGGACTGACCGCAGAAGAAATTGATTTGGCCATGACTGAGTGACTCCAGAAAAACCGCGCAATTCACGGTTTTCCACGGTGGGACGATAAATGGCCAAGGCACGCACGCATCAGCCGGACATCGGGTTTTAGGTTGCACCGATTAACGCAGCATTACACTGATCGGTGTACTTTCTAGGTTGCATCAAACCGGATGACAAGTAAACTGCCGAGTGTAATTTCCTCTTTTTCTTGCCGAATCGAATTTATGACAGCTCCAACGCGCCTCACCGACCGCAAACGCGAAGCCATCATCCTGGCGGCCATTTCCGAGTTTCGGGCCAACGGTTTCGAGGTCACCAGCATGGACAGGATCGCGGCCACCGCCGGGGTGTCGAAGCGCACGGTTTACAACCATTTTCCGAGCAAAGAAGAGCTTTTCGCCGAAATTCTCAATCAGTTGTGGGCACGAATCAGCACCGAGCAGGCCGTGTCGTATCAACCCGACCAGCCCTTGCGTGATCAATTGCGAACGATGCTGCTGGCCAAACTGCAGATGATGGCGGACGACAATTTCATGGATCTGGCGCGGGTCGCCATCGCCGCCGCGATCCACTCGCCCGAGCGCGCACAGAACATGGTGGCGCGCATGGGCGAACGTGAGGAAAGCGTGACCGTGTGGATCCGCGCCGCTCAGGCAGATGGTCGGTTGAAACCGGTCGATCCGGAGTTCGCCGCGCATCAGGTCCAGGGGCTGCTCAAATCCTTCGCCTTCTGGCCGCAGATTTCCATGGGCCAACCCTCACTCGACAGCGCCACGCAAAATGCCGTGGTCGAATCGGCACTGGACATGTTTCTGGCCTGCTACCAGCTCTAAATCACGTCTGCGCCGCGTAAATGGCTCACAAGGACACTGAATCTTCCCGCTGGAATAAATGACAATACCTGTCATTGACCGATGAACGGTCGCTCTGAAGCATTACCCTGCAAAGTGTTTCAGAATGAATCTGGCGAAGAACATCATGGAAAACCAACGCGGCAAAGGCTTGTCATTCGCCAGACGTCTCTACTTGCCACGTGCCATTGGACTGGGAATCGGTTTCTTCAGCGTCGGGGCTGCGCTGTATCCATTGAATGTGCCGGCATGGCTCTGGGCGCTCCTGCTGTTCAACGGTTTTCTCTGGCCCCATGTCGCCTATCAATGGTCGGCCCGCTCGGCGTTCCCCTACCGCGCCGAGCGCCGCAATCTGCTCTATGACTCGGTGTTCGGCGGTTTCTGGACCGCGTGTTTCCAATTCAATCCATTGGTTACCGTGACCATTCTGTCGATGATGACCATGAACAATGTCGCGGCCGGCGGCCGGCGGCTGTTCCTGCTCGGCGCCCTCTCCCAGGTGATTGGCGTGCTGCTGGGCTGGTCGCTGTTCGGGGTCAAATTCACCCTGACGGCATCGCAGACCCAGGTCTGGGCGTGCCTGCCGATGCTCACCCTTTATCCGCTGGCGCTGGGCATGGTTTGCTATCGGCTGGCGATCAAGCTCGCTGAACACAAGCGCACCTTGAGTGCCCTGAGCCGCACCGACAGCCTGACCGGCCTGCTCAACCACGGCGCCTGGAAAGATTTGCTGCATCTGAAGTTCCAGCAGTGCCGCGAACACAACAGGCAGGCCACTCTCGCGCTGATCGACGTCGATCACTTCAAGGTGATCAACGACAGCTACGGACACATCGTCGGCGATGCGGTGCTTCAGCAACTCAGTCGAGAACTCAAACTCCTGCTGACTGAAAGTGAACTGGCCGGTCGTTACGGCGGCGACGAATTCTGCGTGATCCTGCCCAACCTGCCACTGAGCAAGGCCGAAGCGCTGATGGAGCAACTGCGCCAGTCCCTGCACCAATACCGTCATCCCGATGTGCCAGAGTTGCGGGTCAGCCTGAGTATCGGACTGGCACGCTTTCACCCGACCTACCCGGATGCGCTGCACTGGCTGGATGACGCCGACAAGGCGCTGTACACCGCCAAGCACACGGGCCGCAACACGATCAGCGTCGCGCTGAGCCGCTCCAGTGCCTGACAAAACTTGTACAACAAAGTGACATCGCTATTTCTTGTACAAGATTAACAAGTTTGTATAAGATCTGGTCGCCAGCCTGGATGCTGGCACTTTAGTGGTCATTGCCCAATGTCATCAGCGCGTTCGGCCGGCCAGCGCAGGAACAGGGATAACACCTCAGCCCTATTTCCGGAGCGCACCCAGCATGTTTTTCAATCGTCATCAGTCGGTCATCGACGACCTGCAACACACCATCACCGAACAATCCGGTTTGCTCGAAGCCATCGACCGTTCCATGGCGGTGATCGAATTCGATCTCGACGCAGTGGTCCTGCGCGCCAACGACAACTTTCTGAAGACCACGGGCTACAAGGCCGAACAGGTGATTGGTCAGTCCCACCGCCAGTTCTGCCCACCCGAATTTGCCCGCAGCAGCCAGTACACCGAGTTGTGGTCGCGACTGAAAAACGGGCAGTTCCAGTCCGGTACTTTCGAGCGCGTCGACAGCCAGGGTCGGCCGATCTGGCTGGAAGCCAGTTACAACCCGATCAAGGATGCCTCGGGTCGCGTAGTGAAAGTGGTCAAGTACGCCATGGACGTCACCGCCAAGGTGCAGCGCGAAAGCGAAGCCAACGCCAAATTGCAGGCCATCGACCGGGCCATGGCGGTGATCGAGTTCGATCTCGACGGCAACATTCTTGCGGCCAATCAGAATTTTCTGACGCGCATGGGCTATACCCAAACCGAACTCAAGGGCAAACATCACCGCTTGTTCTGCCCCGCGCATCTGGCCAACAGCAGCGCGTATCAGGACTTCTGGCGCCGGCTCAATCAGGGCGAGTTTTTCCACGGGCAATTCGAGCGCATCGATAAACACGGGCGAACCGTCTGGCTGGAAGCCAATTACAACCCGGTCTACGACGCCGCCGGGCGCTTGTGCAAAGTGGTGAAATTCGCCTCGGACGTCACCGCCCGGGTCGAGCAGCACGAGCAGGATGCCCGCAGCGCCAGCACCGCTTATCACATTTCCGTCGCCACCCGAAAAGTCGCCGAGCAAGGCACACAAGTCATCCAGCAAGCGGCCAGCGAGATGCGCGAAATCGCCGATGACATCGCCGAGTCTTCGACCCTGATCGCGCAACTTGGCGAGCGCTCCGAGCAGATCACCGCCATCGTCAACACCATCCGCGCGATTGCCGACCAGACCAATCTGCTGGCCCTCAACGCGGCAATCGAGGCGGCGCGGGCCGGTGAGCAAGGTCGTGGTTTTGCGGTGGTGGCCGATGAAGTGCGACAACTGGCGGCGCGCACCAGTGGCTCGACGACGGAGATTTCCAACATGATCGGCCTGATCCAGAGCGAAACCCGTCAGGCGATCAAAAGCATGGAAGGCACCCGTGGGCGCGCCGCGCAAGGCGTCGAGTTGGCGGATCAGGCGGGCACGGTGATTCTGCAGATTCGCGATGGCGCCAGCGAAGCGGTGGACGCCGTCAGCATGTTCGCCGGCGAACGAGCACCGGGATAAGCCACCATAGGCGACGCAGGGCTATAGTGACTCAACGTCCCAAGCCCTGCCGAGTCCGTCATGACCACCGAAAAAAACGAATCCCCCTGCGCGCCTGTCGATCACCTGCGCTTCCACCGCCCCCACGCCCACCTCAACACCACCTTCGGCAACGACAATTTCGCCCTGCGCGCCGAGGCGTTTGCACGGTTCTTCGGGACGCCGACCTTCCTCGGTGCTCAGACCCTGATCGTGGTGCTGTGGATATGCCTGAACGTGTCTGGCATCACGACCTTCGACGTCTACCCGTTCATCCTCTTGAACCTGGCGTTCAGCCTGCAATCGGCCTACGCCGCACCGCTGATTCTGTTGGCCCAGACCCGTCAGGCTGCGCGGGACAAGGCGCAATCGGAAGCCGACGCACAGCACCGCGAAGCCCTGGCCGTCGCCAACAGCGAACGTCAGGTCCAGGCCGCGAAGAACACCGCGCAATTGCTGGAGCTGCTGGAGCAGAACACCCGGCTCACCGAAATGACCAAGAATCTCACCGAACGCATCGAAGGATTGACCCGCGAGTTACACGATCACATGCGCCAAAGCCAGCAGCGCTGATCACGGCAAACGCAGCGCCCGCCCCAGTTCATCGAACAACGTGACCACCGAGCGCAATGCGCGGCAATCCGGGCGGGTCAGCAACCACAGTGCGGTGTCATAACCGTGCAGCGGTTCGCTCAAGGCTTGCAGACCTTCGGTGATCAGAAAGTCCGGCAACGCCGCCACGCCGAGCCCGGCACGCACCAGTTCCGTCACCGACAGCATGCTGTTGCAGCGATAGCCCGGCATGACTCCCGGCAAGTGCTGACGACGCCATACGACAGTCGGATGATCGGGCAGGAAATCGTCCGGGGCGATCCAGGTCATGGCAGCCAGATCGGATACATCGGTGTTTTGCAGATAGCGCTCACTGCCACAGACCCGGTAGGAAATCTTCGCCAGCTCCCGTCCGACCAGATGCTCCGGCGGTGTACGCGTCAGACGCAGGGCGATGTCGGCATCGCGGCGGCTGAGGTTGGCAAAATCGTTGGAGGTGCTCAGCTCGATGGTCAGTGCCGGATAGTTCGGCATGAACTGCGCCAGCGCCGGCAGTAGCAGACCTTGCAACACCGAGTCGGTACAGGTCAGGCGCACAGTGCCGCTGACCACTTCCCCACCCTGCTCGACGCCGATTCGCGCCGCTTCCAGAGCTTGTTCTGCACGCTCGGCCTGCTCGGCCAGGGTCTGCGCGAGGCTGGTGGGCAGGTAACCGGCGCGGCTTTTTTCGAACAGTTGCTGGCCGAGTGACGCTTCCAGTCGGCGCACGGCGCGAAACACCGTCGATACATCGACCTTCAACAACTGTGAGGCCCGGGCCAGCGACCCGCCGCGCACCAGGGCGAGAATCAGCGCCAGATCCGGGAAGTCGAGTCGATAGTGCGTCGCTGCATTAATCACTTGGGTAAACGCCCATATTGAGTGCGTGAACGCCAATCTATAGTGAGCGTCATCCCTCAACAAGCACAGCGAACCCTCATGGAACCCAGAGCCCTGCGCATCGCCCTGATCGGTGACTACGACCCGCAAGTCACTGCCCACCAGGCCATCCCGGTCGCCCTCGGACTGGCGGTGGAACACCTTCGCCATCCGGTCGATTTCGAATGGTTGCCCACCGACCAGATTCTGCCCGAAACGCCGCTGGAACATTTCGACGGCTTCTGGTGCGTGCCGGCCAGCCCCTACAAAAGCGAAGTCGGTGCGCTGCGAGCCATCCGCTTTGCCCGCGAGCAACAGCGACCGTTCCTTGGCACCTGCGGCGGTTTTCAGCATGCGGTGCTGGAGTTTTCCCGCAACGTGCTGGGCTGGGCCGACGCCGAGCATGGCGAAACCTCGCCCGACGCGAGCCGTGCGGTGCTCACGCCGCTGACCTGTTCGCTGGTGGAAGCGGTGGACAGCATTCATCTGGTACCCGGTTCGTTGATCGCCAAGGCGTACGAAACGTCGGAGATTCGCGAAGGCTATCGCTGCCGCTACGGTGTGAATCCGCAGTTCGAACGTGAATTGCTGACCCATGACCTGCACGCCGTGGGCCACGATTCGGCAGGCGATCTGCGCGCCATCGAGTTGAAAAACCATGTGTTCTTTGTCGCCACATTGTTTCAGCCGGAACGTGCAGCGCTCAAAGGGCAATGGCCGCCACTGGTGCGGGCGTTCGTTGAAGCCTGTGTGGAGCAATCTCGATGAAGTCGAACAATGAGTGTTTCGCCGTGATCTTCACCTCGACCCGCACCGAGGGCGATAACGGCTATACCGAAGCCTCCGAGCGCATGATGCAACTGGTGGCCGATCAACCGGGGTTTCTCGGTATCGATTCGATTCGGGGCGCGGACGGGGTGGGGATTACGGTTTCGTACTGGGAAAGCGAGGCGGCGATTCTGGCCTGGCGCGAGCATCCGGAACACCGGGTGATCCAGGCGCGAGGGCGGGCCGAGTGGTATTCGGCGTTTCATACGCGGGTATGTCGGGTGGAGCGGGAATATCGGTTTGCTCTGTGAGTATTGAGGCGGGCTCGCGGGCCCCTTCGCGGGCTTGCTCCGGGCGGCGCTCCGACGAAGAGGCCAGGACAGTTACGCCAGAACCTCAGCCCTTCACCAGACTGCGCACCGCCTCAATCTCCGGCACTTCGCGTTTATTCATGTAAACACGCAACGGCTCGGTGATGTTGACCCGGTCATCGATGTGCTGATCGAGCAGCAACTGGATCCGTTCGCGCTTGAGAGTCATGGTCTGTTCGGTGGCCGGCGCCCAGACGAATTCGCTGCACGGAATGATGCCGTCATCGGCCACGTCCATGCCGAACGAATCCTCACTGAAGCGCACGATGTACTGGCCGGTCTTGCGGTTGAGGCCGACAAAGCCCTTGAGGTCGTCGGCGGCCTGGCAGATGAGTTGCGATGTGATGCGCATGGTAAACCTCACGAAAAGGATCGATGGTCTACACGCAGGGCAATGAGTGGCGCGCCCTCTGCCGGGGCGGTTGTCGTGGCCAAGCGTACTGCAAACAAACGCACAAAAGCGCGGAAATTTTCGCTTTCAGTACGTTTATGTCGGTCTTGCGATAGCACGTTTTCGTTTGAGTTGCTAAAAGGGACATCTTCGAAAATACCTGCGAAAGGACCTCGACATGCCCGCCACGTTTACCAAAAGCGCACTGCTGCTGAGCCTGATGCTCGGCCTCGGCCAGGCCCATGCCGCCGCCCAGCCAGGCCCGGTTGCGCTTGCCGCCTCCGAGGGCATACCGCACCCGGCGGTGATCGCCCACCGTGGCGCGTCCTTCGATGCCCCGGAATCCACCGCTGCCTCCTACAAACTGGCCCGCGACCTGGGCGCCGACTACCTGGAAATGGACCTGCAGCGCAGCAAGGACGGCGTGCTGTTCGCCCTGCATGACAACAACCTGCAACGCACCACCGACGTCGCCACCAAGTTCCCGGATCGCAAGGACAGCCCGGCCAACGCCTTCACCATGGCCGAACTGAAAACCCTCGACGCCGGCAGCTGGTACAACGCCAAGTACCCGGATCGCGCGCGTCCGTCCTACGCCGGCCTGAAGATTCTGACCCTGGACGAAATCATCGACATCGCTCAGGCCAACCCGAAGCACAAACCGGGCCTGTACATCGAGACCAAGGAACCGCAACTGTTCCCCGGTATCGAGCATGACCTGAAGGAAAAACTCCAGGCCCGTGGCTTGCTGATCCCGGCCGGTGCCAAGCAGCCTAAAGACGCCACCAGCGTCGGCGCAGGCAACGGTAAAGTGATCCTGCAGACCTTCGAGAAAAACAGCCTGGAACTGCTGCAAAAGGAAATGCCGCAGGTGCCGAAGATCCTGTTGCTGTGGGTCGGCGAAGGCAGCATCGAGCCGAAATCCAAAGTGACCTTTGCCGACTCCGGCGAGAAGGACAAGAACGTTTTCTACGGCAAGCAGGAGCCGAAATCCGAAGCTGAATTCAAGCAATGGATCGACTACGCCAAGGCTCAAGGCGCCATCGGCACCGGCCCTTCGGCCAAGCTGACCCACGGCGGCGATCAGAGCTATTCGGATCTGGTGCAGCCATGGATGAACCAGTACACCCACGATCAGGGCCTGCTGGTGCACGTCTACACCGTAGATGAGCCGGTGGACTTCGAGAAAGTCATGGCCGCCGGCGTCGACGGCATCTTCACCAACCGCGCCAGCGAACTGCTGAAGTTCTACAAACGCCCGGCCGCCGCCAGTGTGGATCAGGTGTTGAAGAACAACGGTTTCTGATCCGTAAATCGGGCGTCAGTATCGCGAGCAGGCCCACTCCCACCGGGAGTACGGCCTGCTCGCTGCGTTTTAAGGGTGAATTAAGTTGCGGTGATTAACCTGAACTCACTTGAACGAATCACCCAAAGGAATAACCGATGAAAACTTTGACTGCCCTGTTTACCGCTGCCGCCCTGACCCTCACCGCCGGCCTGGCCCAGGCTGACGTTCGTGTCGATCAGATCCCTGAGCTGGTCAAGTCCGGCAAGATCAAATCGCTGGAGTCGATGAACGAACAAGCGCTGAAACTGCACCCGGGCGCGACCATCACCGACACGGATCTGGATAACCACTTCAATGGTTACGAATATGAAGTCGAGCTGAAAACCGCTGATGGTAAAGAGTTCGATGTGGACTTCGACGCCACCACCGGCAAAGTGCTGAGCAACAAGCAAGACACTTGATTGGCTGATAAAACAAAGCCGCACGATGATTGGATCGTGCGGCTTTTTTGTGTCCGCAATTTATGCCGAGGTACTGACCAGCGAGCCAGACGTGCTCGAATCCGAATCCTGCAACGCCGCCAATAACGCCGCCGTCGCCGTCTGCAACGAAGCCGACGTCGTCGCGATCTGCGACTGCGCAGCCGCGACATCCGCAGCCTTGGCATCCTGACTTTCCTGCTTCGCCTGAGCCGCTTGCAGCGCCTGTTGTTCTTCCTGCAATTGCTTCTGCAGCTCGGCAATCTGCTTGCGCAGTTCTTTCACGGTGTCCGATTCTTCGCTGCTGGAACCGCCGCCCCCCGTCGGCGCCGCGCCATCGCCCGCCGCCACTTTGCTGGTGTCGGCTTTCACGCCGGTGCTGGCCGCCGCGGTGGTCGAGGTGTCGTCACCGGTGTCGGCAATCGAGGTTTTGCTGGTGGGCGTGGTGACGGTCTGATTGATCGAAACTGACGTGAGGCTGACCATGGGAAATCTCCAATGCCGGTTATGGATGACCGGGCATCGGCGGCGGTCTGCACGAATTGAGATCGACTGTGTACCGACTCGGTAACCGAACCGGTACACAGTCACTGGCCGGTCAGACGCTCAGGCGAGCGGTGACGTTGTTGAGTTGCCCGGACAGGCCGTGCAGGTTCTGGCTGGCGCTTTCAGTGCGCTGCACGTTGTCGAGGTTGGTGCTGGCAATCGACGTGATCTCGGTCAGGTTGCGCGAGATGTCTTCGGCCACCGAGGTCTGCTCTTCGGCGGCGGTGGCGATCTGGCGGTTCATGTCGCGGATCGCTTCCACCGCGTGGGTGATGCGCTCGAGCATGGCCCCGGCCTGGGTCACTTGCTCGACGCTTTCATCGCTGCGGGTCTGGCCGCTGTCGATGGCCTGGGCCGCGTCCACCGCGCCGGTCTGCACGCTGTGGATGATCTGGTTGATCTCGATGATCGACTCCGCCGTGCGCTGCGCCAGGTTGCGCACCTCATCGGCCACCACCGCAAAACCACGCCCCGCTTCACCGGCCCGGGCCGCTTCGATGGCGGCGTTGAGCGCCAGCAGATTGGTCTGTTCGGCGATGCCGCGAATCACTTCCAGCACCTTGCCGATGCGGCCGCTGTCGGCTTCCAGACGACGGATCACCGTGGCGGTGTTGGCGATTTCGCCGCGCATCTGGGTGATGCTGTGGATGGTGCTCTGCATGACCTTCTCGCCCTGTTGCGCGGACTGGTCGGCATCGTCGGCGGCGCGCGCCGCGTCGGCCGCATGACGGGCAACTTCCTGGGCAGTGGCGGACATTTCGTTCATCGCCGTGGCCACCTGATCGGTGCGGTTGAACTGCTCATTGGTGCCGCCGGCCATCACGGTGGCGATGGCGTTCAACTCGCCGCTGGCGCTGTCCAGATCCTTGGCGCTGCGCTGCAGATGGTTGAAGGTTTCGGCGAGGAAATCGCGCAGGGTGTTGGCCGCAGCGGCGAGATTGCCCAACTCGTCCTGACGGTCGCTTGCCACACGCTCGACCAGACGTCCTTTGCTCAGTTGGGTGACGTAGTCGATGAGCTTGCGGATCGGTTCAACCAGATTGCGGTTGACCAGCCACAGGCTCAACAAACCGATCAGCAAGCCTGACGCGAGCATCACCAGCAGCCCCAGCCATACGGTGCGATCGGCACTGGCGCTGATCTGTGCCGATTGCTCTATGCCCTGCTTGCGCAAGTCGGCCACCAGCTCGCTCATCTGCTCGCTGGCAGCTCGGTCGACGCCTTTGACAGCAGCATCGCCCGCCGTCGGATCGGCACCGGCGGCGACGTAGGCATCGCGACCTTTCTGGTACGCGGCACCGAGCACACGGTGTTCTTCACGCAGACGCTCGATGCGGGTTTTCAGCGCAGGCTCGAGGCCTTTCTGATTGGCCAGTTCACCGAGGATGTTCTGCACGTCGCGCTGACGATCTTCGAACTGGCCCCAGTACTTGGCCAGGTCCGCCGGTTGTTTGCCGCGCAGCAGGACGTTTTTCCATTCCTGCACCTGCACCTTGAATTGCAGGTTGGCTTCGTCGATCAGTTGCGAGGTGTGCAAGGGACCGGCGATCAACTGGCTGTAGTTTTGCACGCCGTTGGACAGGAAATGAAAGCAGGCCAGCGCGATCAACAGCATCGCCAGCAGGCTGCCGCTCAGCAGGACGAGAATTTGCGCTCTCAGGGATTTTTGCAGCATCGCAGGTACTCGGGACAGGGATGAGGCACGTCCGGTAAGACGTGAATTGTTGCCGGACATCCGTGTCGGCGGACCTTGGCTCATGGCCGAAGGCGCGCAACCTAACGCATGCGTGATCGGCGTGCCAGAGCGCTTCTTGAGAAAATTCCGACCGCCGGTAAGGCATTGATTTTTTACGTCATTTCGCAGTCACAGAAACGTCACGCGCGGTTGCGATGATGCGGCTCAGGTGAATCTTCAAATCCCGCAACAGACGCCTTCCTTGCAGCGAGACTTCATGAACCACAGCCTGGATATCAGCCATCGCGATCCTGATCTGTTTGGCCTGCTTTACGGCTTTCGCTTTCGTCCCGGCGAGCGCGGGCGCGAAGTGGATTCGGCGACCGCCCTGCGCTGTCTGCAGGACGACAGCGACAGCGACGAATTCCTCTGGCTGCACCTGAACCTGGCCCACGCCGCGTGCGAGCGCTGGATGAAAAGTCATCTGCAATTACCCGAGGAGTTTTTCGAAGCGCTGCACGAAGGCTCGCGCTCGACCCGCATCGAGCATGTGGACTCGGCATTGCTGGCGGTGGTCAACGACGTGGTGTTCAACCTCAGCAGCATGGTGTCGTCGGACGTGTCCACGCTGTGGGTCTGTGTGCGCAGCAAACTGATCGTCAGTGCGCGCCTGCAACCGTTGCACTCGGTGGACAAGCTGCGTTCATCGGTGAAGGCCGGCGAGTGTTTTCGTTCGCCGTCGGAATTGCTCGTGCACCTGCTGCGCGACCAGGGTGAAGTGCTGACCCAGATCGTGCGCAAGACCAGCATGAGCGTCGATCAGGTCGAGGACGAATTGCTCTCCTCGCGGTTGTCGACCAACCGCGCCGAACTCGGCGCCAACCGACGGGTGCTGGTGCGCCTGCAACGGCTGCTGGCGCTGGAGCCGGGCTCGCTGCTGCGCCTGCTCAACCGCCCGCCACCGTGGTTGCAGAAGGAAGACGTGAAGGAGTTGCGCAAGTCCACCGAGGAGTTCGCGCTGATCATCAACGACCTCACGGCACTCGGCGAGCGGATCAAGCTGTTGCAGGAAGAGATCGCCGCCAACCTCAACGAACAGAGCAACCGCACGCTGTTCACCCTGACCGTGGTCACGGTGCTGGCGCTGCCGATCAACATCATTGCCGGTTTCTTCGGCATGAACGTCGGCGGCGTGCCGCTGGCCACCGATCCGGAAGGGTTCTGGATTCTGGTGGCGCTGGTAGCGACGTTCACCGTGATTGCCGGGCGCTGGGCGTTTCGCAAGCGGCGGGATTATTAAGACCGGCGGCGCGGCTAATCCGCCAAACACTGATCTGCCGCAGCCTCTCTGTAATATTTAGCAACGATCATGGGCGACACTCCTTCCCTCGCTCAGGTTTGTCCGCCCATGGCTACTCCCTCCCTGACCGTCAGCCCGGCCTCCGCTGCCAGCGGCAGGCCGGCGCTCGACACAAAAACCGGCCCCTTCACTTACGTGGTGTTCTTCGCCGTGCTGGCCATGGGGATGCTGTTCACCGCCTACAGCCTGATGCACGACATGCACGAACTCGGCACGGTGGTCACCACCTGGACCCCGTTTCTGCTGCTCGGCGTGGCGCTGTTGATTGCGCTGGGCTTCGAGTTCGTCAACGGTTTCCACGACACCGCCAACGCCGTGGCCACGGTGATCTACACCCACTCGCTGCCGCCGAATGTGGCCGTGGTCTGGTCGGGCTTTTTCAACTTCCTCGGCGTGTTGCTGTCCAGTGGCGCGGTAGCGTTCGGCATCATTGCGTTACTGCCGGTGGAGCTGATTCTGCAAGTCGGCTCATCCGCCGGTTTCGCGATGATCTTCGCCCTGCTGATCGCCGCGATCCTGTGGAACCTCGGCACCTGGTGGCTGGGCCTGCCGGCCTCGTCGTCGCACACGCTGATCGGTTCGATCATCGGCGTTGGCGTGGCCAATGCCTTGATGCACGGTCGTGACGGCACCAGCGGCGTGGACTGGGCCCAGGCGACCAAGATCGGTTACGCGTTGCTGCTGTCGCCGCTGGTGGGGTTCGGTTGCGCGGCGCTGTTGCTGCTGGCCCTGCGCGCCTTCGTGAAGAATCGTTCGCTGTACAAGGCCCCGAAAGGCAACACGCCACCGCCATGGTGGATTCGCGGTCTGCTGATTTTGACCTGCACCGGCGTGTCGTTCGCCCACGGATCCAACGACGGCCAGAAAGGCATGGGCCTGATCATGCTGATTCTGGTCGGCACCCTGCCGATGGCCTACGCGCTGAACCGCACCATGCCTGCCGATCAGACGTTGCAGTTCGCTGCGGTGGCCGAAGTCACCCAGCAGGCGCTGGTGAAAAGCGCCCCGCAGCCGGCCCCGGCCGATCCGCGTCCGGTGCTCTCGGATTACGTGCGCAGCAAGGAAGCCGCACCACAATTGATCCCCGCCCTCGCCGCGCTGATCGGGCACATCGGTGAGGAAGTGAAAGGCTACGGTTCGCTGTCGAAAGTCCCGGCGCAGGCCATGGGCAACGTGCGCAACGACATGTACCTGGCCAGCGAAACCATTCGCCTGATGGACAAGAACAAGGTCGGCACCTTCGATGCCGACACCAGCGGCAAGCTGCAACTGTTCAAGCAACAGATCGACAACGCCACGCGGTTCATTCCGCTGTGGGTGAAGATCGCCGTGGCGATTGCGTTGGGGCTGGGCACCATGGTCGGCTGGAAGCGGATCGTGGTCACGGTCGGCGAAAAGATCGGCAAGACCCACCTGACTTACGCCCAGGGCGCGTCGGCAGAAACCGTGGCGATGCTGACCATCGGCGCCGCCGACATGTTCGGCCTGCCGGTGTCGACCACCCATGTGTTGTCCTCGGGCGTGGCCGGGACCATGGTCGCCAACGGCGGCGGCCTGCAGATGAAGACCATCCGCAACCTGCTGATGGCGTGGGTGCTGACCTTGCCGGCGGCGATTCTGCTGTCGGGCAGCCTGTATTGGCTGTTTACCCAGATCTTCTGATTCCCCCCAATCCCTGTGAGAGCCGTTGCTCCCACAGGGATTTGCCGCAGGAATCAGAGCGTCGAACGAATCAAATCCCCCAGCCAGTCCATGAACACCCGCACCCGCAACGGCAGATGCCGCTGCCTCGCGTACAGCAGTGAAATGCCCATCGCCGGCGCGGTGTACTGCGGCAGCACGGTGACAATCTCGCCGCTGTCCAGATAGGTGTTCATGCCGGTACGCGGCACCTGGATCAGACCGAACCCGCCCAGGCACGCCGACTCGTAGGCATCGGTGCTGTTGACCGTCACACTGCCGGCCATCGGTACGCGGTGGACCTGCCCGTCCTGCTCGTAGACAAACCCTTCCGAACGCGAACCCAGCACGCCGACGTAGTGCACCAACCGATGCTGCGCCAGATCCTCAAGCGTTTGCGGCACGCCGTAGCGCTCGAGATACGCGGGGCTGGCGCAGTTGATCATGCTGAAGTCCCCCAGGTGCCGCGCCACCACCGACTGATCGGGCTGCGCGCCGATGCGCACCACGCAATCAAAACCTTCGGCGAGCAGGTCGACCCGGCGATCGGTGCTGCTGATTTCCAGCTCCAGATTCGGATGGCGCGCCATGAATTCCGGCAGCTTCGGCATGATCAGTCGCCGCGACAGAATGTTCGGCATGTCGACCCGGATCCGCCCGGTCAGCGACGCTTCGTCCTGTCGGAACAGATTCTCGATTTCGTCCATGTGCGACAGCAGATCCTTGCTGCGCTCGTACAGCGCCAGGCCGTCCTGAGTCGCCTGGACCTTGCGCGTGGTGCGTTGTAGCAGACGCGTGCCGAGCAGGGTTTCCAGCGCCTGCACCTGTTCCGATACGGTCGAACGGGGCAGCCCCAGACTCTCTCCCGCCATCGTGAAACTCGACAATTCGCTGACCCGGACGAAGGTGCGCAGCAGTTCCAGTTTGTTCATGGGCCACCCATTGATTGTTCGGATAATCCGACCAGTGATTCCGGTTTAGGCCTGTTTATCACCTCATGGCGGATAAATAAACTTTGCTGCATCAACCGTCACTGCTCTCGAGGAAATCCCATGAACCGCAAAATCGCATTGATCACCGGTGCCAGCCGTGGCCTCGGCAAGAACGCCGCCCTGCACCTCGCCGCGCAAGGCGTGGACATTATCGGCACCTATAACAGCCGCGCCGATGAAGCCCAGGCGCTGGTCGAGGAACTGAAAGCACTCGGCGCCAACGCCGTGATGCTGCAACTGGATGTCGGCCGCAGCGAAGGCTTTGCCGATTTCGCCGTGCGGGTCGGGCAAGCGCTGCAACAGCTTGGACAACCACGCTTCGACTTCCTGATCAATAACGCCGGGATTGGTGTGCATGCATCCTTCGCCGACACCACGCCGGAGCAGTTCGACCTGCTGATGAATGTGCAGTTGAAAGGGCCGTTCTTCCTGACTCAGCAACTGCTGCCGCTGATCAACGATGGCGGGCGGATCATCAACATCTCCAGCGGTCTGGCCCGCTTCACCCTGCCGGGTTACGCCGCTTACGCGGCGATGAAAGGCGCGATGGAAGTGCTGACCCGTTATCAGGCCAAGGAGCTGGGGGCGCGGCAGATCGCCGTGAACATCCTGGCACCCGGCGCCATCGAAACCGACTTCGGCGGCGGCGCGGTGCGCGACAATTCGGCGCTGAACGCGATGGTCGCCAGCAACACCGCGCTGGGCCGTGCGGGGCAGCCGGATGACATTGGTGGTGCGCTGGCACTGCTGCTGGCGCCGGGGGCGCAATGGATCAACGGTCAGCGGATTGAAGCGTCGGGCGGGATGTTTCTCTAAACCCGGCAAAAATCCCGGACAAAAAAAAACGCAGCCCTCACAGGCTGCGATTTTTTTGTTTCAGTTCTGGCAGACGCTGCGCATCACCAGTCGCTCGCGCACCACGTCATAACCCCAGTGGTAGATGTAGGTGTACGGCAGGAAGAACAGCAGCACGCCGATGTCGAGCAGAAACGCCTGCCACAGACTGACCGACAGCCACCAGGCAATCAGCGGCACGCCCATCACGATCAACCCGCCCTCGAACAGCAGCGCGTGCACCACCCGCACCCAGGCGTTGTGGGCGATGTTCCAGCGTTTGAGCAGGCGGTCGAAGAAGCCGTTGAACACCACGTTCCAGCCCAGGGCGAGCAGTGCAATGGCGATAGTGACGGCGCCCATTTCGACCAGCGGCTTGCCCATGATCCACGCCAGCAAAGGGGTACAGATCAGGATCGCCAGCAGTTCGAAACCGATGGCCTGGAAGATACGTTCAGTGATGGATTTGTTGGCAGTCATGGCCGAAGTCCTCTGTGAAGATGGTTGCCATGATCCAGCACCACATCGATACTTCATAACCAATAACCATCGATCAAGGCGATAGTTCATGGCTTCTCAGGAAGTGTTGCTGGCGTTCGTCCAGGCGGCGACTCAAGGCTCTTTTTCAGCGGCGGCGCGCAAACTCGGGCGCAGTCAGTCCACCGTCAGTGCAGCGGTGGCCAGCCTGGAAATCGATCTGGACCTGGTCCTGTTCGACCGCAGCAGCCGCAAGCCGACGCTGACCCCGGCCGGCCACGTGATGCTGCAGCGGGCCGAAGCGATTCTGTCGGCCACCAGCCGCCTGGAAATGACCGCCCGGCAATTGGCCCAGGGCGTCGAGCCGAAACTCACGGTGGCGATCTCCGACACTTATCAGTCCGACCGTTTCGAAGCGGCACTGGTGGGTTTCGAGCAGCGCTATCCGGATCTGGAGCTGGAATGCCTGATCGCCGAATGTGAAGACCTGATCGAACTGGTGCAGCGCGGTCGGGCGCACCTGGCATTCGCCGAGATGCAGGACAATTACCCGCCGGATCTGGCGACCGCGACCGTCGTCGAACGTACTGAAATTGCCTTGTTCGTTGGCCGTAATCATCCGTTGGCGGCGCTGGAATCCGTCGATCAAACAGTCCTGGAGCAACATCGCGAGCTGCGCCTGGCCACCATCGTCAATCCTTATGACAGTCGCGGCAAAGGTCGGGTGTGGTCGGCGCCGAGTTATCTGATGCTGCTGGAAATGGCCGAAAAAGGCTTCGGCTGGGCGCCGCTGCCGCGCTGGCTGGTGGAGCGCTTCGGTAATGACTTGCTGGTGGAACTGAAGGTGCGCGGCTGGCCGAAACCGGTGTTCGTCGATGCACTGTGGTCGCGGCTGTACCCGCCGGGGCCGGCGGGGAGCTGGTTGCTCAGCAAGATGCTGGAATAGCGTTGCCCTCAATCGCTAGCAGGCTAGCTCCCACACCGGACCTGTGGGAGCCAGCCTGCTGGCGATAGCGGCCGCTCAGGCCGCTGCAATATCGACCGGGCGGTTGACCTGAAAATACGCGTGCAACCCGCGCATTGTCGGCAGCTCCAATGCCTGCGCCGCATAACACAATCCCACCCGCCGGGTCGGCGCCGGCAGGTGCAGCGCTCGCACCACGATGTGCGCATGCCCGTTGACCAACGACTGCGGCAACATCGCCACGCCAACTCCCGCCGCCACCATGTGCAGCGCCTGTTGCAGTGAACCGGCATGTCCCGCCACCGCTTCCGGCGAACGCCCGTACAGCGCCATCAATCGCTGATGGGAAGGATGCTGCGGGCAGGTGATCCAGTCCTCGATCGGCGCCCAGCCGGCCTGCGCGTTGGCCATCGGGTGATCGAGAGGCAGCGCCATCACATAGGATTCTTCCCACAGCGGCAGGAACAGTTCGTCTTCGCAGCACATTTCCTCGACCGCCAATCGACCATCGCCGTGACAGCCCTCTTCCAGAGTCAGCAGCAGATTGGGCAACGCCTGATGGGCCATGCGCACAAAGGCTTCGATGTGGCTGGCGGCGATATCGCCTTCGATGCCGAGGGTCAGTGGCGCGCGGTTTTCGCGGCCGCGAAACATCCGGCTCAGCGCCTCGGACTCGGCCACCATCCGCCGCGCCTGGGGGTACAGCAGTCGCGCTTCGTCGCTGACTTCCACACCACGGGGCTGACGCACGAACAGCGTCGCGCCGAGTTCTTCTTCCAGCTGTTTGATGGTCACCGACAACGTGGGCTGGCTGATGAACAGCCGTTGCGCGGCAGCGGTGATATTGCGTTCCTCGAACACCGCGAGGAAGGCTTTGAGATGGCGGATATCCATAGGAGATTCCGATAGCAGACAGAGGAATAAGGCATTTTTCAGCCTCCAACGGGCTAAATATACTGCGTCCCGAATCTGGTTATTTGTTTTTCTTATCTCAGGAGTTCAACCATGAGCAAGCCATTGATCATCATCACCGGCGCCAGCTCGGGCATCGGCGAAGCCACCGCCCGCCGCTTGAGCGCTGCCGGCCATCCGCTGCTGTTGCTGGCCCGGCGCATCGAACGCCTCGAAGCACTGGCCCTGCCGAACACCCTCAACCGCCGCGTCGACATCACCGACCGCGCCGCATTGCTGGCCGCCGTGGCCGAAGCGGAAGCGCAGTTCGGCCCGGCCGATGCGCTGATCAACAACGCCGGGGTGATGCTGTTGGGCGAGATGAGCAAACAGGACCCGGCGCAGTGGGACCAGATGCTCGACGTCAACGTGAAGGGTTTGCTCAACGGCGTGCACGCGGTGGTCGCCGGGATGATCGAGCGCAAGCACGGCACGATCATCAACGTCAGCTCGGTGGCCGGTCGCAAGACGTTCCCGAACCATGTGGCGTATGTCGGCACCAAGTTTGCGGTGCATGGATTGTCGGAAAACCTGCGTGAAGAGTTGTCGCCGCATAACGTGCGGGTGACCACGATTGCGCCGGGTGCGGTGGAGACCGAATTGTTGAGCCACACCACGGACGAGGCGATCAAGACCGGGTATCAGGCTTGGAAGCAGGACATGGGTGGGACGGTGTTGAGCGCCGAAGATGTGGCTACGGCGATTGCTTATGCGTATGGGCAGCCGCAGGGGGTTTGTATTCGGGAGATTGTGATGGCTGCGACTCGGCAACAGGCCTAAAGGCGAAAGGCAAAATCAAAAGCGCCCTCACCCTAACCCTCTCCCGGAGGGAGAGGGGACTGACCGGGGTGTCTTACGTAATACGCCGACCTGCAAGACCGAGCCGATTATGGATTCACGGAAATTCGTTCAGGTCGGTGGTTTTCTGCAATATACCCGGATCGGTCCCCTCTCCCTCCGGGAGAGGGCTAGGGTGAGGGCAAGCGGTCCAAAGCCATGAGCCGCCCTTCAATAAACCGCCGCTCCGGCTCTTGCCGGGTCAATTCCAAGGCACGCCGGTAAGCCGCCCGCGCCTCTTCAACCCGCCCCAACTGCCGACAAAACTCCGCCCGCGCCGAATGCGCCAGGTGGTAATCCTGCAACTCCCCACGGTCCAGAATTCCCTCGATCAAGGTCAACCCGGCCAGCGCCCCGTCCCGCTTGGCCACCGCCACCGCCCGGTTCAACTCGATCACCGGCGACGGCACCGCCCGCAGCAACACGTCATACAGCCCGACGATCTGCGCCCAGTCCGTCTCCCCCGCCGTCGGCGCTTCGGCGTGCACCGCCGCTATCGCCGCTTGCAGGCAATACGGTCCGAAGCGTCCGGTGGTCAGCGCTTTTTCCACCAGATCGCAGCCTTCGGCAATCAGCTCGGCATTCCACAATCCGCGATCCTGATCATCCAGCAAAATCAACTCACCATCGGGCGATGAGCGTGCCGATCGCCGCGATTCATGCAGCAACATCAGCGCCAGCAACCCCATGACTTCCGGGTCCGGCAACAACTCCAGCAGCAACCGCCCGAGGCGGATCGCCTCGCGGGTCAAATCCTCGCGGGTCACCTGGGCTCCGCCGGATGCTGAATAGCCCTCGTTGAACACCAGATAAATCACCCGCAGCACACTGTCGAGGCGTTCGGGCAATTCGCTCAAACTCGGGACTTGATAAGGGATTTTCGCATCGCGAATCTTGGCCTTGGCCCGCACGATGCGCTGGGCAATCGCTGCCGGGGCCGAGAGAAATGCGCGGGCGATTTCTTCAGTGGTGAGGTCGCAGACTTCGCGCAGGGTCAGCGGCACCTGCGCGTCCGCCGCCAGCGCCGGGTGGCAGCAGGTGAAGATCAGGCGCAGGCGATCGTCTTCCACGTCTTCAACGTCCCATTCGGACTGTTCCAGCTCTTCCAGTTGCGCCAGCAACAACGGCTGCGAGGCCTTGAACCGTGCGCGCCGGCGCAACACGTCAATGGCCTTGAAGCGCCCGGTGGACACCAGCCACGCACGCGGGTTATCCGGCACACCATCGCGCTGCCAGCGCTCGACCGCGACGAAGAACGCCTCGTGCAAGGCTTCTTCGGCGAGGTCGAAATCGCCGAGCAGACGGATCAGGGTCGCGAGGATCCGCCGCGAGTCTTCGCGGTAGACCTGCGCGACCCGTGCCGCGACCTCAGACATTCAACTGCCGCACGGGACGCACTTCGACACTGCCGACCCGGGCCGCCGGAATGTTGCCGGCGACCTGAATCGCTTCGTTGAGGTCCCGTGCGTCGATCAGGTAGAAACCGGCCAGTTGCTCCTTGGTCTCGGCGAACGGGCCGTCGGTGATCGACAACTTGCCGTTGCGCATGCGCACCGTGGTGGCGGTCTGCACCGACTCCAGTGCTTCGGCGGCAACCATCCGGCCGCTGCCCTGGATCGACTCGGCGTAGGCCCAGCATTCGGCGTCTTCCGGGCTGTCGGGTGAGGAATGCAGCAGGCGCTCATCGCTGTAGACCAGGCATAAATACTTCATGGCGTTCTCCTGAATCGGACGGATCAACTATGGCTGAAGATCAGGGTTTCGCATCAAACAGCGTCGAGCCGGTCATCGGATCGAACGGTGCGGACCAGTGTTCGTGGGCAATTTTCCACGCCCCGCCAACCAGCCGATAGCAGGCGGTGGCGCGCATCCAGCAACTCTGGGTTTCGCCCTTGTCATTGGTCCCGCCGCAATTGGCGACCCAGTGGGCGAAGGCGATGTTGTCGCCAGTCTCGATGGCGATTTCGTGGAACTCGAAGATGTGCGGGCCGGGGCACATTTCCATGCAATCCACCCAGTGGGCGCGATAGGCATCCTTGCCCTTGAATTGCAGGGCCTTGATCGCATCGAACGAGAGGATGTCGTCGGCGTACAGCGCCATGACTTTCTCGACGTCCTTGGTCATGACGGCTTCGCGGTAGGTGTTAATCAGGGTCTGGATATCGCTTTGTGCGCTCATGGTGTTCTCCGTGTTTTTTGTTGTGAAGACACCCTTTGTCGTTCGGCGATTTGCCGGATCGACAGCTGAAACAAAAAAAATCCAGAGAACGCAAAGTCGCTAGAATCCGAGGCTCATCTTTGTAGGAAAAAGGAAATTCCCTTGTCAGCCAAACTCGTGCCGTACGAGAGCCTTAACGCCTTGCAGCGTCAGCAGGTCGAAGCGATTGAAATCCACGCCGAGCAGATCAAATTCTCCGGCGACATCCACGGTGCATTGCACACCCTGCTGTCGAAACCCGGCCCCGGCGTGAAGGGTTTTGCGCTGCTGGCAGAAGATGAGCCAGTGGCGTTCCTGCTGCTCAAGCGCCCGCCGGTGTTGCCGGAATGGGCCAATGAACACAGCGCCACCCTGCATGCACTGCAAGTCGATCACCGCGCACAGGGCAGAGGTTACGGCAAGGCCTGTCTGCTGGCGCTGCCGGAGGTTGCGCGCCAGGCCTGGCCGGAAATCAAAGGGCTGGAACTGTCGGTGGACGCCGACAACGACGCCGCGATTGCGCTGTACGCCAAATACGGTTTCGTCGACAGCGGTGAAGCGTACAAGGGCCGCATCGGTTACGAGCGGCGCATGGGGCTGTTCTTCTAATCGTCGAGGGATCAACGATGATCGATTCAATCCAAGCGCTGGAAGCCATTTACGGATTGCCCCACGAACGGGCGGTACGCAAGCAGATCGGTTTTCTCAACGAGGACTATCAGGCGATGGTGCGGGTCTCGCCGCTGGTGATTGTCAGCTCGGTCGGCGCCGACGGCATCGACGGCTCCCCGCGCGGCGATGCGCCGGGTTTTGTGCGGATCATCGACGAGCGCACCCTGGCCCTGCCGGATCGCCCGGGGAACAACCGCATCGATACCCTGCGCAACGTGCTGCACGATCCGCGAGTGTCGCTGTTGTTCATCATTCCGGGGATTGGCGAGACGTTGCGGGTCAATGGCACCGCGACCATCAGCGCTGATCCCGAGTTACTGGAAAGCTTCGCGGTCAACGGCAAACCGGCGCGCACGGTGTTGCTGGTGACGGTGGAGGCGGCGTTCTTTCATTGCTCGAAAGCGTTCGTGCGTTCGGATGCGTGGAATCCGCAAACCCATCTGCCGCGCTCGGCGCTGCCGACGGCGGGCGCGTTTCACAAGCGCCTGAATGATGGGCAGTTTGATGCCGAGGCTTATGATCGCGAGGCCCCGATCAGAGTGCGCGATAGTCTCTATTAAGAAAAAATCTCAGCCAAAGCTCCTACTGATTCTGCGGAAGCTATCTATAGAAGTTTAATTATCTAAAAAAGAATTTTCCTTCACTAAAAATACTATCGCCCTTCAACAACTTGTAGGGCGTTTCTGATTTTGGATCCAAATATTGACGAAAGACCTAAGTAAAAACTAGGGTTTCCTCATGAGCGAGGTTTACAGAAAATTTAAATAAACGGGATATCCAAAATGGAAACGTTAATAACAACATCAAAATCCTCTATTACGGAAAACACCATAACAATTTTAGATGGGCATTTATCACTACCAAAAAGCTATTTACTCGAAAAAGCTTATCTAGAACACACAAGCACACTGATTGTATCAGGCTCTTTAATTGAGGGAATCGGAACGATTCATTCTGATATCGACTGCATTATCATTTGCGAAAAACGCCCCAAAGCACAAAACATGAAACACATCGGGCACGCGTTTGTCACCGACAGTAACTATCGACACATTACCAAAGATGAAGACGTCCATAATACAACCAACTTCTACGGCGACACCAGTATTCACATTGATGCCGACTATGTAACGTATTCAGAAATAGATAATATTTTTTTTAAAAATCGAAAAAACATTTGAAGAAATCACCTCTGACCAACGTTTCCTCTACGCTCCCGTTTTGACAAACACAGAAGACAATGTAATCCATAGGCTAATAATTGGTCACGCCCTGAGCAATCATGAAAAATTCTCTCAACTTAAATCAAGAATTCCCCTAGAGAAACATATTTACTTAGCTCATCGCGAAAAGCTTCCAGTTTTCTATGCCTTTCAGGATATTCAAGGTTGCTGGCAATCAGAAAATCTATGGATGGGTTGTGAGATAGCTCGAGACATGATGTTTAAAACCGCAATGAGTTTCACCTACCTTACGGGTACAACAAACAAACATTATAAGTGGGTATACTCAAACATGTACCGCATTGAAGGATTTGATGAGATCAAGAATAAATTCTTCGCACTAGCCAGACAAGGTTCCAGCACAAGAGACGAATGCAGATCGTACATTCAAGAAACCCTCAAATATATGGATCTGCTATTTTTAGAAATTGAAAAAACTCTAAACAACTCAAAAATATATCCAACTGCAGAACAGTCTCTCGCTGCCCTCGACAATGAATTCAATGAGCGCAAGCAGACCACACACAAAGTTTCAATGTGCGAATACTATTTCAGAAAAAAATACTTTGCCGCAAAAGACACTCCGCCGCTTTTGAGTTTACTGAAAGAGTGGGAATAAAGCGCCTTTACAACACCACACTTGTTAATTGGTGCTACTCGCTGGCGGCCCGCTTATGGAAATTTACAAAATAGCAATTCCGCTCATATTCTCTAGATTGGGCGACATGACAGCTTCACTGATCTACTTTTCCTTCGCTGGCCACTTTATCGTTGACTCACTTGATTCCGCTTCATTTGCCTTGGCATCAATATCGTTTATTACTGTCATCGGTATCGGATTTTTTTCTCCAACACTAATCAAGATAGCGGGATCAAATAATCTAAACACAAACAACATAAAATCCGAAATAACAATATCACTAAGGCTCTCGATTTTATTTGGAGCCCTGATCATATCTATGATTTCTTTTGCGCACACAATCGCGCTTACGCCAATGACAAACCTAACCAACACGGAAGACATCCAAGCACTGCTGTTAATATCCCTATCAATTCCAGCCATATACCTACAGGTTACAATATTCAATTTTTTTAACGGAGTACAAAAAACACACTACGAAGTAATTTATACGTGGACATTTAACATTTGCCTCACTTCAGCCTGCATAATCTTGATTAACACGAACTCGGCAATCACGCTACCTGACTTCATACTCATATATTCTTGCTTACGATGTGCTTTCGCAACCCTCGCACTTTTCTACTTCAACTCTAAAATCCACCTGTATATAAAAAACTTCCAGAAAGCCATACAAATACCGAAAGAACAGTATCTTAAGTATATAGCTCGAGGTTTGCCAATGGCCTTATGCTTTGGGGGTGAAAGCTTTCTATTTTTCATATTATCATTCATTTCGAAAAACTTAGGTGAAAACAATTTATCCGCCTACCAAGCCTCACTACACTTTATAAGCATCATATATATGATATCAATTGGAATAGGGAATGCGACTGGGCTTATCGCCGCCCGTCAATTTACCAGAAGGGATTTAGGATCGCTTAAAAAAACTTATATCCAAGGACTAAAATCAGGCCTATTAGCACTAACGCCCTTTTTGCTAGCCAGTGTCCTTTGGAAAGAAAACATTTCCATGACCTATACGTCAGATTCAACGATCAGGAAACTAATTGAAACCAATACTCTTTACTCGATTCCTTTTTTAACTTTTGAATTCGTCTATGTTTTAACCAGGACGATTTTGAGGAGCATGGACGATTTCTGGGTTCCCACACTTCTAACTATTCTGACGTTGAACATTTTTGGCATTACCCTTTGCGCAATTCTTCTAAATTTTTACCGCAACATACATTCTATATTTATAACCTTAATAATCTGCTCATTCATTCTGATGCTGGCAATGTTTTGGCGATTGACATTTTTATTGAAAACACACAGCAACCAGCCAATAGGTAAACTTTAGATACTTGATCCCGCTTTTACTAATTCACAACGCAAGTTAAAACATCTAACCGATTGCATTTTCGTGAGACTCCAAACATGAATTATGCTAGCGCGTTACCTTTGCTCTACAACTCGCACTTAAATTCCACAACCATTATCAGCGAACATCACGCATGGAGAACTCTGACCGGTTTACAAACCAGTGATTATTACGCTTACCGCAAAGCACTAATGAACGGGTGCCATCTCCAGAGAGCCTCCTTTGAACTCCGCCATCCAGAAGTCATGGTTTGCGACTTGAGCAACCTCGACCCAATTTATGATGGCATGTCAGACGAAGAGATAATACGAATATGGGAGTACTTAAACTCAAGGACAACCCAATTACAATCATCTGACATTTGCAAGATAAAGGGAGATGGTCTCTCACCAGAACTAGCCGTGTCAGGACCTTCCAAAGCCAAATTATTAGATTTCAAGAGCGACCTGATTAAAGAAGCACTCGCGACATCCCACCAGCCTTTCCCCTGCGTAAAGCCAACGAATAGAGGCCTTACAAAAACCAGACTGCTAATAGATACTGATAATGAAACCTTGGATTTCCACAATAAATTCTGCGCCTTCTACAGCAAATACATTTCTTATGAACACTGGGATAGCAGTCTTGCTCTCAATACCAGATACATCTATGACGACCACTCTATCTGGCTAAAAATCAAAAACATATCAAAAAATAAGCTCTTTTTATTATCAGCCGGCCTACCACTTGCACTTGGATATCTGGCAGCTACCAAAGATACAGATATATTCTTTTCTGAAATTCATCGCCAAAATGACCCGAGCCTTCTAACTAGAGATGAAAATTTTCTAGACATATTCCCCCATATAACTTCGCCGAATGATTCATGGCTGATTATAGACAAGGCCTATACCGGCGGAAGCCTCAGGCAAGCGGCGAATATGATCAGAAAGAAACTTGGTTATAATTTCGAAGTTAAAACACTAGCACTTTTCCCCAAAACCTTCAGCGCCTTTATGAGTGCAGACTACGCCGTTTACGCAGGAAAACTATTCGACGTAAAAGTCTACGCATCTAAACTCAATCGGAAAAACTGGCATACGCAATTAATATCTGAGAAGTCGGTATGAGAGCACTATTCAAGCGTGAATACATTCCAGAACTGGAAGTAAGTCTTTATGAAGCCAGAAAGCAGTTACGGCGCTATTGGGCCGGCACATTGTCCAGTCTTCCAGAATTTAACAAAACCAATACAGACCAGCATTTCAACCAAACACAATACGACATAAATTGCCAAAACATACTCTTTAGTTGCCTGTCAAAATCTCGTCTCAAAATGACAATTTACTCAGAAGAAAGCACTTCACCAATAAAACTTGGAGATCACGGTGACCTTTACGCTCTGATTGACCCCCTAGATGGCACACACAATGCGCTTATGGGTTTCCCGAACTACACATCTAGTGTTGCCATCTATCATGGTAACGAGTACGTATTTGGATGGATTTACGACATCTCTAGAGATTTAGTCTATACCGCTGCGCTTGGTGAAGGAGCGTATCTTCAGTCCGCAATAATTGTGAAACGGTTAACCACTCGAAAAACCGAATCATTAGAACAAATGCGACTTTCATTTCACCGTCCTCGTGGCAGTAAAGAAAGACATAAAATAGAACGGCTTTTATGGTCAGCGGACAAAGTTCGTATTTACTCTTGCTCTTCGTTAGAAATCTGCCTGATTGCTGCTGGGGTTCTTGATGCGTTTATTGATATCGGTTCACCTGGGCACGAGAGAAGCTGTGATATTGCGGCGGCAGAACTTATTTTGAGAGAGTCAGGCGGAGCATTATTCGATGAAAAAGGTCACTCAAGGCATTGCTTACCGCCATCCGTAGAAGCCCTGAAGGATAATGGAACATTGATTGCCTTATCTTCAGAAGATCTAATAAAAATATTCTTGTAGTGCAATTAACTGGAAGCCGAATCATGCTATTCGATACAGTAAAATTGAAACTCGCCCTACTGGCTAACGGCGTTAATTTCAGCAGGGATTTCTTAGAGCATTTCCAAACAGAGGTGAATCATATTGAAAAAAGACGTGCATACGGAACAGGTGACAGCGTCATAATCAACCCAACGATCCGAACCCCACAAGAAATTGTTCTTGATGGCGATATCATTACTGCCGCCAACTACAACCCACACTCAAAATACAAAATCATCTTAGAGCGAAACACTCCCGCACTAAGCTACAATAAAAACATCATTGACATTACTTTTCCAGCCAGGCCTAAATCTTACGGAAAAATCTTAAGTAATGGCGAGTTATTTGAAAAACATCTGACTATATATGGAAATTCTACGCTTGGAATTTTCTCCCCCGGCCATTGCTACTACTTCAATGACGGTCATGAGTGTAAATTTTGCTCTCTGGGTTCAGCTCGAGAAAGCCTGTCAGATCATAGAATGCGAATTAAGGGCGACATCGCTGGAGAAGCAGTAGCGATGGCTGTCAAAGATGAGAGTCGCCGATACCGAAGAGTCTTATTAAACGGAGGTACAATCCCTAACTACGACAAAGGGTATGGGATGCATATCGATTTGCTGAATAGAGTAAAAGAAAAGAATGCACATAACCACTTGGACTACCACTTGATTTCTATGCCACCCAAAGACTTCCGTCTTTTCGAAAAATTCAAGGCTGTCGGCAATAATATGTCAATGAGCCTGGAGGTATTCAACCCTGGCCTTTTTTCAGAAGTATGCCCAGGCAAATCTCGTGACTACACTCGGGATCGTTTCCTCGAAGCTTTTGAAGCCGCTGTAGAAACTCTCGGGCGCGGCAACGTATATGCCGGATTCGTTGCCGGAATGGAGCCATTAGAGTCAATCATAGAGGGTATCGAATACTTTGGGCAGATGGGCGTAGTTCCAGCAGTGGCAGCATTTCACCCAGATGCTGGCTCGCAATACAGTGCGAGAAAACGACCTTCCGTAGAGTTTCTGAGTTCAATTGGTAAAAAGATGTCAGAAATTTATCAAAGAGAAGGATTTCGACCATTGATAGAGGGTAGCGGTAGAAACTCTCTAGATACTGAGGCTTACCTAGGAGCGTTCGCATGAACTACACCTCTGAGCAAGGAATATTTATCGCATTTGAAGGAACGGATGGTGCAGGAAAGTCTACTATCGCAAGAGCAACATACGAAATCCTCTCCCAATCTAATATAGATTTGCACTACGTCGACAAAAACCGTCCACCCGTTTCTTCAGGATATACCGAATACCACATGTCACGACTCCGGGAGGTTCTTTGGGACTATCCGGACAACGCCCCTCTTGAGCAATTAGGCGACAAACACTGGATGAGCCTTATAACTGCATGGTTTCAAGCGACAGACCATGCTGCTATATCTCCAATAGTTAGCTCTGGCGAAAATTGCATCGCAGATGGCTGGTACCACAAATACCTAGCGCGCTTCTTGCTTAAAAGTACAGATTTAGCAGAAGAAGCCCTAACAGTATTTTCAACAATTAGAAAGCCAGACTTCGTGATTTTCCTCGATATTGACCCAGCTCTCGCGGCACAAAGAAAGGGATCGTTCCGTCTAAGCGAGAGCGGAGCTTATGACGGTGGCAATGAGGATCGCCTTAAAAGTTTCATTGCATATCAGAACCGAGTCCGATCCAGTTATGAGCACTGTGGTTTGGCAAATTGGGTGGTGATTGACACCACCGATTTAAGTGAAGAGGCAGTACTTGATAGAGCGGTAGGCGCGGTACAAAAAATCCTTACTAAAAACTAGAAATCCCGCCTACCCGGGTGAGTGCATGACACGTACAAATGAGTAACCAATCTCCCACAGGGGTTTAGTGTTGGCTCACAGAGTGAGGATCATCTCGTGCCACGCCATCCCGCCGTGGTCGGACTCGGACGGCTTGATGTAGGCAAAACCGAATCCGGCGTACAGCGGGATGTGCCGTTCCTTGCACATCAAGTGAATCGTTGCCCTGCCTTGGGCGCGCATGCGTTCGATGAATTCACCCATCAGGCGCTTGGCCAGCCCCAGGCCCTGATAGTCCGGGTGCACCACCACCGACATGATCACCACGTTCGGCCCGGCCGGGTCGTGGCCGATCAGTTCCTTGAACGCCTCGTCGGACATCTGCACATCAAATGCCGCGCCGGAGTTGATGAAGCCGGCCACCTGCCCGTCCACTTCGGCGACGATGAAACCGTCCGGCCAGGTGGCGATGCGCGTGGCGATCTTCTCGCGGGTCGCGGCTTCGTCGCCTTCGTAGGCGAGGGTTTCGATGGCGTAGCAACGGTCCAGGTCGGCGGCGGTGACGTGGCGGATGACGGTGTTCATGGCGGCTCGAAATCAGTGAAAACAAGGCCGCCAAGGATAAAGGAATAAGGTGTTCATATCGATCCGCACGGGCAGCGTAAAGCCTGCGTATAAGCGCTTTTCTTCGCAATCGGGACGGTCTATTCCTGAGCACTGTCTCTGATCACCCGAAGGGGAAACAGCTTATGAGCAGCGTGGAAATCGGTTTGTTGATGGTGTTGGGCATCAGCTTCTTCGGCTTCATCACCTTGGGCATCGACCTGTTGCGGGCGCGACGGATCAAGGGCAAGTAAGACTGGACCGGCAGCGCGAAACGGGTTCGCGCTGCCGGTTGCAGATCAGGTTTTCTTTTCCACCGGGACGCAGATTTCCAGCTTGCCGGTGTTGGTTTTGGGATTGAAATCGGCGCTGTAGCGTTCCAGCTCCGGGGCGTTGAGCCCTTTGTATTCGGAATTCGGCAGCCAGGTGTTGTAGATGTAATCAATGGTCTGCGGCAGCTGATCCAGCGAACCCTTGTGTTCGAACACCGCATACTGGCGTGGCAGGATTTCGATCCACGGATACTTTTCCTGCGGGAAGTCGTCCAGCTTGCGGATTTCGACCCCGGCCATGTAATCGAAACCGCCGTTGCCATCGAAATTGCTGCAGACACCGTAGGTCACTTCGCCCTTCTGCCCCGGAATGTTTCCGATGTGCGGGATCAATTTTTCCCACAGCGCAGGAATGTCCTGAACGGTCTCTTTGGTAAAGCGATCGCGAAAACCTGCAATCAGCAGGAAGTGTCCATGTTCGAAGCGAGGTTCAGCCACTTCGACGCGTTTTTGCTCATCCATGACTCGACTCCTTGAACGAAAAAAGTGGGTTCGGCTGGGAGTATAGAAGCCAAACCCGATTCGCACATTTACAGCGTATGCAGGGCCTCGGCGGCGCCGGAACCGACGAACTCGTTATAGCCCGATACGATCACGTAGACCGCGAAATAGCAGAAGATCGCTGCCGATGCCAGGTAGGAATAGCGCAGCAGTTTGTCGCCCAGCAACTTGCCGCCATGGCTCGCAGCGAAACACAGCCCCGCCGACCACAGCAGCCCGGCGCACAGGAAGCCGCCAAGGAACAGCGCCGAGCTCAAAGGACCGCCGCCGCCGGAGCGGGCGATCAACGTACCGCCCACGGCCGCGAACCAGAGGATGGCGCTCGGCGACGACATGGCGAGAAAAATCCCACGGAAGAATTCCTTGCGATGGGAGTTCTGGCCAACCTCGGCGGTCGCCGCCAATTGCGCCTCGTGGTGGATCGCCGAATAGATCATCTTCGCCGCGAAGTAGATTAACAGCGCCGAACCGCCGATCCACAGCACCCAGCGCACAGTTTCGTATTGCAGCAGAACGGTCATTCCGGCCAGCGCCAGCACCGCGTAGATCAGGTCGCCGACGCAGGTGCCGAGACCCAGTGCGAAGCCCTGAAAATAGCCGCGCTGCATCGCCAGGGTGATCATCGCGATGTTGGCCACGCCGATATCCAGGCACAGCGAAAGGCTCAACAAAAAGCCGCTGGTGAATTCCATTAACCGTTTTCCTTGGGAAAAAATTGTTGTCGTGCACGCTGGACAGCCTGCCATCGCTGCCCTTATCTTCCGCCACAGGTCACCGCAGTGACCAGCGTCGCTCGGACGGTTCCGGGCGCTTACGTTATCCGAGGCAACAATGGCTGAACAAGGTTCGCCGCGCCGCTTTGCGCGCATAGATCGACTCCCCCCTTACGTTTTCAACATCACTGCCGAGCTGAAGATGGCCGCCCGACGTCGTGGCGAAGACATCATCGACTTGAGCATGGGCAACCCCGACGGCGCCACGCCGCCGCACATCGTTGAAAAACTGGTGCAGGTTGCACAACGCGAAGACACCCACGGTTACTCCACGTCCAAAGGCATTCCGCGCCTGCGTCGGGCGATTTCCAACTGGTACAAGGAACGCTACGAGGTCGAGATCGACCCGGAAAGCGAAGCCATCGTCACCATCGGTTCCAAGGAAGGCCTGGCGCACCTGATGCTGGCGACCCTGGATCAGGGCGACACCGTGCTGGTGCCGAACCCGAGCTACCCGATTCACATCTACGGTGCCGTGATTGCCGGCGCCCAGGTGCGGTCGGTGCCGCTGGTACCGGGCGTGGATTTCTTTGCCGAGCTGGAACGGGCGATTCGCGGCTCGATCCCGAAACCGAAGATGATGATCCTCGGCTTCCCGTCCAACCCCACCGCCCAGTGCGTGGAGCTGGATTTCTTCGAGCGGGTGATCGCCCTCGCCAAACAGTACGACGTGCTGGTGGTGCACGACCTGGCTTACGCCGACATCGTCTACGACGGCTGGAAAGCCCCGTCGATCATGCAGGTGCCGGGCGCCAAGGACATCGCGGTGGAGTTTTTCACCCTGTCCAAGAGCTACAACATGGCGGGCTGGCGCATTGGTTTCATGGTCGGCAACCCGGAACTGGTCAGCGCCCTGGCGCGAATCAAGAGCTACCACGACTACGGCACCTTCACCCCGCTGCAGGTGGCCGCAATTGCTGCGCTGGAAGGCGATCAGCAATGCGTGCGCGACATCGCCGAGCAATACCGCCAGCGCCGCAACGTGCTGGTCAAAGGCCTGCATGAACTGGGCTGGATGCTCGAGAACCCGAAAGCCTCGATGTACGTTTGGGCGAAGATTCCCGACGCCTACGCCCATCTCGGTTCGCTGGAGTTCGCCAAGAAGCTGCTGGCCGAGGCCAAGGTCTGCGTCTCGCCGGGCGTTGGTTTCGGTGAGTACGGCGACGATCACGTGCGCTTCGCGCTGATCGAGAACCAGGACCGGATTCGCCAGGCCGTACGCGGGATTCGCGGGATGTTCCGGGCGGATGGCCTGGTGACCAAGTAACTCGCGAATTGCCCCCACAAAAAAACCGCATCGCTGCGGTTTTTTTGTGTCTTGCGTTCGAGGTTAAACGAACAGCGACAACAACAGAATAAAGCCCAGGCCAACCACCGACAGGATGGTTTCCATCGCCGTCCAGGTCTTGAAGGTCTCGGCCACGGTCATGTTGAAGTACTGCTTCACCAGCCAGAAACCGGCATCGTTGACGTGGGACAGGATCAAGGAGCCGGCACCGGTGGCCAGCACCAGCAGCTCACGGTTCACGCCCGGGATCATCCCCACGACTGGCACCACAATGCCCGCACCGGTGATGGTCGCCACGGTGGCCGAACCGGTCGCGATGCGGATCACCGCCGCCACCAGCCACGCCAGCAGGATCGGCGAGATCTGCGCGCTGACCGCCATGTGGCCGATCACGTCGCCCACACCGCTGGTCACCAGCATCTGCTTGAAGCCACCGCCGGCGCCGATGATCAGAATGATCGCGGCGGTTGGCGCCAGGCTGGCGTCGAGCCACTTGAGCATCTGTTGGGAACCGATGCCCTGCTTGGCGCCGAAGGTGTACAGCGACAGCAGCAATGCCAGCAGCAGCGCCGAAATCGGGTGACCGATCATGTCCATCCAGGTGCGGAAGAAATGACCGTCCGGCAGCGCCACATCAGCGAAGGTTTTCAGCAGCATCAGGAACACCGGTAGCAGCACGGTGACCAGGGTGATGCCGAAGCTTGGCAGTTTGGTCGAATCGGTTTCACGGGCCAGTTGATCGACCAGTTCCTGGTTCGGATGACCCGGGATGTGCTTGGCGATGAACGTACCGAAGATCGGACCGGCAATGATGGCGGTCGGCAGCGCGACGATCAGACCGTAGAGAATGGTCTTGCCGATGTCGGCACCGAACACGCCGATGGCCAGCAGCGGGCCCGGGTGCGGCGGCACCAGACCGTGCACGGCGGACAGGCCGGCGAGCAGCGGAATACCGATCTTGATGATCGACACACCGGTGCGGCGAGCGACGATGAACACCAGCGGAATCAGCAGCACGAAGCCGATTTCGAAGAACAGCGGAATGCCCACCAGGAACGCGGCGAACATCATGGCCCACTGAACCTTGTCCTTGCCGAACGCGCGGATCAGGGTCTGGGCGATCTGATCGGCACCGCCGGATTCGGCCATCATTTTGCCGAGCATGGTGCCCAGCGCGAGGATGATGCCGACGAAACCGAGCACACCACCGAAGCCGTCCTGGAACGCCTTGATGATGGTGCCGATCGGCATGCCGGACGTCAGGCCGAGGAACGCGGCGGCGATGGTCAGGGCAATGAAGGGATGGAGCTTGAACTTGGTGATCAGGACGATAAGCCCGATCACCGTGACCACTGCATCAAGCAGCAGGTAGGCGTCATGGGACATGCCAAACATTGGGGGTGTCTCCTGGTTTGTTGTTGTTATTAAAGCGGGTTAATCAGAAGTCGAAAGGACAGCGCTATCTTCGCAATCACACTCATACCGCCTGTTTCAGGCCATGGGCCTGCCACCAGACGTGGGCTTGCGACGCCAGTTCTTCAACGCTGTGGATCGAAGCATTCAGGGCCAGGGTCAACGGCTCGCCCTTGGGCGATTCGAGGGTGGCGAACTGGCTTTCGATCAAGGTGGCCGGCATGAAGTGGCCCGGACGGTGGGACACACGTTCGGCGGCCACTTCAGGCGTCAATTCGAGGAACACGAAGCCCAGACCCGGCAAGGCGCTGCGCAGCACTTCGCGGTAACTGTGTTTGAGGGCCGAGCAGGTCAGCACCGGACGTTCGCCCAGGGCGTCGACGCGGCGCAGTTCATCGCACAGGCTGTCGAGCCAGCCGGCACGGTCTTCGTCGTTCAGGGGAATCCCCGCGCTCATCTTTTCGATGTTCGCGGCCGGATGGAAAGTATCGCCTTCAATGGCAGTGGCGCCGCTCAATTGGCACAGGGCCTCGCTGACGCACGTCTTGCCGCAACCGGCAACGCCCATGATGACCAGGGCGGTGATGGGATGATTCATGTAACACCTCAGCGCGCAGACAGCGCTACCTTTGCTAGCTATGACTCTAGTGCACAGGCAGAAGTTGCCGACGCCTTCTTGTCGTTTTTTTGGGTTGCAGCAGGTTTTGTCCGTACGCCAAAAAGCGAGGATCAGGCAGGACCTCGCTTACGCATTTGCAGCTGCATAAGGACAGCGCTACCTTAGTGCCTTGATTTTTGTTTGGCAAGCCGCCCGATGACCACCCCTAAAAACGATAAAAACACCCGCACCACCGGCCGTCCCACCCTCAATGAAGTTGCCCGGCTGGCCGGGGTCAGTCCGATTACCGCCTCGCGCGCCTTGCGCGGGGTCAGCACGGTTGCCACCGAGCTGGTGGAAAAAGTGCAAAAAGCCGCGCTGGAACTCAACTACGTGGTCAACCCCGCCGCCCGCGCCCTGGCGTCGGCCCAGAGCCATTCGGTGGTGGTGCTGGTGCCTTCGCTGTCCAACCTGCTGTTCATCGACACCCTGGAAGCCATTCATCGGGTGCTGACGCCCAAAGGCTTTGAAGTGCTGATCGGCAACTTCCACTACTCGCGTGATGAAGAAGAAAAACTGCTGCGCAACTACATGGCCTATCAGCCACGCGGTTTGCTGCTGACCGGCTTCGACCGCACCGAAAGTTCGCGACGGATGATCGAGGCCAGCAACATTCCCTGCGTGTACATGATGGAACTGGACAGCGCCGCCGGGGTGAACTGCGTCGGTTTCTCCCAGCTCAGCGCCGGGGAAACCGCCGCCGAGCATTTGCTGTCCCGTGGCCGCAAGCGTCTGGCGTACATCGGCGCGCAACTCGATCAGCGCACCCTGCTGCGCGGTGAAGGCTTTCGCAAGGCGTTGCAGAAGGCTGGTCGCTATGACCCGGATTTGGAAGTGCTGACACCGCGCTCATCGTCCGTGGGCCTGGGTGGCGAGTTGTTCCTGCAACTGCTGGCGGCGCACCCGGATGTCGATGCGATCTTCTTCGGCAATGACGACCTGGCCCAGGGCGCCCTGCTGGAAGCGCTGCGCAACGGAATCAAAATCCCCGAACAAGTGGCGATCCTCGGTTTCAACGACCTGCCGATGTCGGAGCACATGGTGCCGCGCCTGAGCAGCATCAACACGCCCCGCGAAGCGATCGGCAAGCGTGCGGCGGAGCAGATGCTGACGCTCATGGCCGGTAACAGCGTGGCGCGGCCGGTGGAGGACATGGGCTTCGAACTGAAGATTCGCGAGAGCACCTGACTCAACCTCCCAGCAACTCCACCAGAGCCAGCGCGCCCTTCTGCAACGGCTGGCTCTTGAGCCACACCGCGTGCACCGGCAGCACCAGACCGTTTTCGATGTTGCGAAAATTCAGCCGTTTCAAGCGTCCGCTATCGAGCCACGGCTGTACCACCGACAACGGAAAATTGCCCCAGCCCAACCCCGCCTCGACCATTTCCAGCGCCGTTTCCAGGCTGTCGGTGCGCCAGTGGGATTCGGCCACCAGCGGCCGGGTTTCGCTGATCGGCAAGTCGCGACTGCCGACGACGATCTGCCGGACATGCACCAGATCCTCGAGAAACAGGTCCTGCCCCTGCAACAGCGGACTGTCCGCCGCCAGCGTGGCGATCATCCGCTCAGTGCCGACAAACTGAAAACGCTCCAGCACATTCACGCTCAACCCGGCGAACGCCAGGCACACGCTGATCCGACCACTGTGGAGCATCGCCAGCACATCGTCCTGTGGCGCGGTCAGCACTTCAATGTCGAGCAGCGGATGGCGCTCACTGATGTCCTTGATCGCCGTCAGCAACCGTCGGCGATCGATATCCGCCGCCACGCCGATCGACAACTTGCTCTCCAGCCCCAACGACAACTGCACCGCGTGCACCTGCAATTGCTTGAGCTGATCGGCGATCAATCGCGCATGGGGAACCAGCGACAGCGCCATCGCCGTGGGTTGCGGTTCTCGGTGACGACGGTCGAACAGCGGGTAGCCGAGTTCGGCTTCAAGATTGCCGATGGCCATGCTCACCGCCGACGGGACTTTTCCCAATGCCCTGGCAGCCGCGGAAAACGAGCCGCGCTCGATCACGGCGAGAAACAGCTCGATGCTTTCACTGTTGAAATTCACTTCGCACACCTATCAATAAAACTGAAAGCTACTGACTTTTTCTGTCACCTCCATTGAAGCTATCTTTCGTCGCCTTCGCCAGCCCCACTGGCCACAAGTCGCAAGAAAGAGGCAATTCCCCATGCAAGGCGTCAAACGCAAACTGGTTTATGTGTCGCTCTATGAAGTGATCGGCATGACCTTCTCGGCCCTCGGCCTGGCCCTGTTGTCCGGCACCTCGCCCGGCAGCACCGGTCCGCTGGCGGTGATCATCACCACCATCGCCGTGACCTGGAACTTCATCTACACCTCGCTGTTCGAGCGTTGGGAAAGCCGTCAGGCCTCGCGTACCCGCACGGTCAAACGCCGCATCGCCCACGCCGTCGGCTTTCAACTGACGCTGATCGTGTTCCTGATTCCCCTGATCGCGTGGTGGATGAACATCAGTCTGGTGCAGGCCTTTTTGCTGGATCTGGCGCTGATCATGTTCATCCCTTGCTACACCTTCGCGTTCAACTGGTTGTTCGATAAGGTGTTCGGTTTGCCAGCGTCTGCGCTGCCGGATCCGCAGCCCGCGACATAAATCGTTAATTGGTAAGCGGATATTGCAAAAAATCGGCGGTTTTCCCTCGCCAAGCGCCGATATAAACAATCCTTGATTTCCGATAGCAGGCTAAGCTTTTCCATCAATAAAAAATGGACCAGCCCATGACTGCACACGCCCCCGCCGCGCAACGCGACGGCATTGACCCGGTACGCGCCGCCGAGATTTCCGCCCGCATCGACCGCCTCCCGGCAGTCGCCACGATCTGGCGGCTGGTGGCGCTGCTGTCGATCGGTGGTTTCTTCGAACTCTACGACCTGTTCCAGACCGCCTACATCAGCCCCGGCCTGATCCGCGACGGCGTTTTCGCCACTGGCAATCAGGGCGTGTTCGGGTTCTCCGATCAGGCTGCGTTCGCCTCGGCGACGTTCCTCGGACTGTTTCTCGGTGCCAGCCTGCTGAGCCCGATGGCGGACCGTTTCGGGCGGCGGGCGATCTTCACCTTCGCGCTGGTCTGGTACACCGTCGCCACAGTTTTGATGGGCGTGCAGAGTTCGGCGCTGGGGATCATCTGCATGCGTTTTCTGGTGGGCATCGGCCTCGGCATCGAACTGGTGACCATCGACGCCTACCTCTCGGAACTGGTGCCCAAGCGCATGCGCAGTTCGGCGTTCGCTTTCGCGTTTTTCGTGCAGTTCCTGTCGGTGCCAGCAGTGGCGTTGATGTCCTGGTGGCTGGTGCCGCAGGCGCCGTTCGGGGTGTCCGGCTGGCGTTGGGTCGTGTTGGCCAGCGCAGTGTTTGCGCTGTTCATCTGGTGGCTGCGCAAGCGTCTGCCGGAGTCGCCGCGCTGGCTGGCCCAGCATGGCCGTTTCGATGAGGCGAACCGGATTCTCGACGACATTGAGGCGCGCTGTGAGAAAGATCATCGCCAGCCACTCGACGCACCGGAAGCCGTGGCAGTCGATGTCGAGGGCAAGGGCCGTTTCGCCGATATCTGGCAACCACCCTACCGCCGCCGCGCGTTGATGCTGATCGTCTTTCACATCTTCCAGGCCATCGGCTTTTTCGGCTTCGGCAACTGGCTGCCGGCGCTGCTTTCCGGTCAGGGTGTCAGCGTCACTCACAGCCTGATGTACGCGTTCATCATCACCCTCGCCTACCCGCTCGGGCCGTTGCTGTTCGTCAAATTCGCCAACCGCTTCGAGAACAAGTGGCAGATCGTCGGCTCGGCCCTCGGCGCCATGAGCTTCGGCACCTTGTTCGCGTTGCAGACCAGCGCCTTCGGCCTGATCTTCTGCGGGGTGATGATCACCTTCTGCAACGCCTGGCTGAGCTTCAGTTATCACTCCTATCAGAGCGAATTGTTCCCCACCAACATCCGCGCCCGGGCCGTGGGGTTCTGCTATTCGTTCAGTCGCTTGTCGACGGTGTTCAGCAGCCTGCTGATCGGTTTGTTCCTCGACCACTTCGGCACGCCGGGCGTGTTGGCGTTCATCGTCGCCAGCATGCTGATCGTGATGTTGACCATCGGCTACTTCGGCCCCCGCACCCGCAACCTCGCCCTGGAAAACATCGCCCATCGCTGACGGACAACGGTCATCCTCTGCCGCCCACCGGCAAGGGATGACCGCTTCGCTGGCTCACGCGAAACAACAAGCCATTGAAATAAAAGGACTTATTCGAAAGGCACGGTATTTGCTGTCCAGGACTGACAGTCATTACCTACAGGTCCTTTCATCATGTTGGTCAGTGCAAAACAACAGCAAATCATTCACCTGCCCAAGCCGCTGAATGACGATGCAACCGCCACGGCAGCGGCCGGTCTGCAAGGCGGCCTGCACGGCGCGATGCTGCAGACCCTGCAAAACCAGGCCCAGGCGCAAACCGCCGAAGCCACCGCCAAAGTGCAGGAATCGGCCACCCAACTGGCGACCCGGCAAGTCGGCGAAGCCACCCGCATCAGCGACAACGTCGACGAAGCATTCGCCAAGACCCGTGTCGCCCTGCAAACCTCCGATACTTCGCCGAGCAAATCCACAGGCTCATCGGCCCTGGACGAGTTCAAGGACTACATGAGCAAAACGCCGGAACAGCGTCTGCGCGACAGTATCCTTCAGGAAATGGGCCTGACCGAGGACGACATCAAAGCCATGCCGCCGGAGAAACAACTGGCCATCGGCAAAGAGATCGCCGAGCGACTGCAGGACAAGATGAAGCTGGCCGAAGCCGAGAAACAGAACAAACAGGACGCCAACTCGGCCAAGATCAGCGACCAGTCGGCAGACAAGTTCCTCGCTTCACTCTGACCCGCATCACGCTGCGCAGCGGCGCAATAAAAAAGGATCCCCACCGGGGATCCTTTTTTTCAGCCGTGAAACCGTCAGTTCAACTGCAAAGTCTCATTGAACTGGCTGATCGCATCCACCACATGCCGCGAACCCTGCTGGATCTCCCGGATTGCGTCGCCCGCCTCGTTCGCCAGTTCCACCCCGAGCCCGGTGCGGCTCAGGCTCGACTGCATGCTCGACACTGCGCTCAGTGACAGCTCATGGTTCTTGCGCACCACATCGACGATCTCCAGGGTCGCCTGGCTGGTCCGCGCCGCAAGACTGCGCACCTCGTCCGCCACCACCGCAAAACCACGCCCGTGCTCACCGGCCCGCGCTGCTTCGATGGCCGCGTTGAGCGCCAGCAGGTTGGTCTGGTCGGCAATCCCGCGAATGGTCTGGACGATGGTGCCGATGATGTCCGACTGTTTGCTGACCGCATCGATGCTCAGCGCCGCTTCGTTGAGGTCGCGGGAAATGTCCTGAATGATCTGTACCGTTTGCTGCACGACCTGTGAGCCTTTTTGCGCGCAGGCGTCGTTTTGTACCGAGGTGCTGTGGGCCGATTCCGCAGCGGTCTGCAGCGTGGTCATCTGATGGGTGATGTCGCTGGCGAACTTCACCACTTTGTACAACCGGCCCTTGGCGTCGAACAGCGGGTTGTAAGAAGCTTCGAGGTAAACGGTTTGCCCGGACTTGTTCTTGCGCTCGAAGCGGTGCGAGTGATATTCGCCGCGATTGAGCGATGCCCAAAAGGCCTTGTATTGCGCAGACTCGGCTTCGACGCGATGACAGAACAGACTGTGGTGATGGCCGACGATTTCGTTGAGCGAGTACTGCATGGTCTTGAGAAAGTTGTCGTTGGCGGTGATTACATTGCCTTGCGGGGTGAACTCGATCACCGCCATCGAACGGCCGATGGCGGCCAGCATGCTTTCTTCTTCCTTTTCCTTGTTCACGCGCGCGGTGATGTCCGCCGCCACTTTGATCACACTTCGGACTTGTTTGTCCGGGCCATACACCGGCATGTAACTGGCTTCCAGCCAGATCTCCCGACCGCTTTTGTTCAAGCGCAGGAAAGTGCCGCTGATGGGTTCGCCACGGGCCAGGTCACGCCACAACTTGGCGTATTCCTCGCTGCGGTAAAACGCCTCTTCACAAAAGATCCGGTGATGTTTGCCACGCACTTCTTCGGCGCTGTAACCCATGGTCTTGCAGAAGTTCTCATTGGCATCCAGCACGATGCCCTCGGGGGTGAATTCGATCATTGCCATCGAACGGCTGATCGCCGCCAACTTCGCGTTGGTTTCGGTCAGGGCACAGCTGAAGCGCTCGATTTCCTGCAGGTCAGCCTTGTGATGTAGGTTGAACATGTCTCTATCACCTTCCGCGCGTTCTTTTGATTTGATGAAAGTTCGGGTCTTTCAGAATCCACCACTACGTTCCAGAGAACAGGCACACGCCTTCCTCCACAGGAGGAAGTTGTCAGGTGATAAACGATGATTAATCAAAGAGTCCATGTAGCAACGCTTTAATCAAGACATCCTTCTCTTGATAGCCCGCAGGCGGGCCATTCCTAACGTGTAGAAGAACTTCCATTTAAAAACATGCTCCTTGTCGGTTCAGTGTCCGGTGCCTTGGATTGCGCACTCTGGCAGCTTTGTTCGTGGCTAACCTAATGCCGTCGAGGCGCTTTGGATGACGGTCGACATAGTTAGTTAGGTTTGAGCATAGACAGCGTAAAGCCTTGCGCAAGGCCACTAGTCGGCCAGCACCACGGGGAATAAGGACAAAAAGCGGACAAGAAACGGTTCAGCGAATTCGGCTTGTTTGATCTATCGCTTTCGCGAGCAGGCTCGCTCCCACAGGGTCCTGCGCAATATTCAAAGTGGCGCAACACCTGGGGGAGCGAGCCTGCTCGCGAAGACGGAGTAACAGTCGCTACAGGAATATCAGGAAAGAACTACAGACTGCCGCTCACCTTGTTCGCCACATCACCCGGCACCCAAGGCTTCCACACTTGCGGTTGATCACGCAGGAACGCTTCGGCGACCTGGCGTGGCTGCTGACGCTTCTCGCTCATCCCGGCCAGGGTCTGGTTCAGCAGATCGATCGGCAAGTCGACCTTTTCAAAGAATGTCACCAGTTCCGGGTACTGTGCCTTGAACGGCGCCGACACGCCAATTGCCAGGCTCGCCGGCATCGAGCGGGTGCCTTTCGGATGGGGGTTGTTGGCATCGGCCAGGGTTTTCCAGGCGTCGGCGTCGAACGGCGGCTCTTCGAGCTTCACCAGTTTGAAGCGACCGAGCAGCGGCGTCGGCGACCAGTAGTAGAACAGCACCGGTTTGCCGCGCTTGATCGACGACGCCACCTCGGCATCCAGCGCCGCGCCGGAACCGGTGCGGAAGTTGACGTAACTGTCGTTCAGCGCATAGGCCTTGAGCTTCTGGCTGTTGACGATTTCCGAGGTCCAGCCGGTCGGGCTATTGAGGAAACGCCCACGGCTCGGGTCTTCCGGATCCTTGAACACATCCTTGTAGCGCGGCAGGTCGGCCACCGATTTCAGCTCCGGCGCCAGCGGTTTGATCCCGCGCTCGGGGTCGCCCTTGATCACGTATTCCGGCACCCACCAGCCTTCGGTAGCGCCCTTCACCGTGTCGCCAAGGCCGAACACCTTGCCCTCGGCAGCAGCCTTGACCCACGCCGGACTGCGCCCGGCCCACTCCTCGCCGATCACTTGAATGTCGTTTTTCGCCAGCGCCGCTTCCAGGCTGACGGTGCTGCCCGGCAGCGTGTCGGTCGGGTAGCCATAACCTTTTTCAACGATCAGGCGCAGTACTTCGGTGATGAAGCTGCCACTTTCCCAGGTGATGTCGCCGAAGTGAATCGGCGCGGCTTTTTCCACTGCCACGGCGTGCCCGGCAGTCAGGGTCAGGGCCAGCAGCGAACTGCCGAGCAGGGTTTTGATCGATCTCATGCGGACCTCTTGTTCTGGGAGGAAATCAGGGTTTGGTTGGCGCTGTGGCGGTTGCACAGGGCCTGGGAACGGGTCATGTACAGGCTCACCGAACGCTGGGAGATGCCCAGTTCGGCAGCGATTTGCGGGTAGGTCAGGCCGTCGATGCGGGCCAGCAGAAAGGTCGAGCGCACCTTGCCCGGGAGGCGTTGGAGTGTCCGGTCCAGGTGCTTGAGGCTCTGCGACAGATCGGCGAGTTCTTCGGGAGACGGGGCGTGATCGAGATCCACTTGTTGCAGTTGATTCAGATGCCGACGCTCCAGGTCGCCCCGCCGCCAGCGCTCGTACAGCAGGCGTTGGGCAATGGTGGTGAGCAAGGCGCGGGGTTCGCGGATGGCGGTCAGGCCCGGCGCTTCGAGCAGTTGCGCGAAGGTTTCGGCGGCGATGTCTTCGGCGGTGGCCGCATCATTCGATTGCCGACGCAGACGTGTGCACAACCACTGGTAATGGTCGCGAAACAAGGTGTTCACATGATTGCGATGGGATGAGTCGGCGCCGGACATGGGGGCTCCTTGGTCAAGGGTCGCTGAATGTCCGGTCGTCCGGTGGCGCGATCCTAGCAAGGTGCCTTATGCGTTAAAAATACTTAAAAAGAATTCTTATATTCCATTAGTGCATTACAAGAAGCCACTAACGCAAGCGGCCATAACCCAGTTCTTCGGCCTCGCGCTGATAATCCAGCAGAACGAGGTAATCGCTTTCGCTGGCGGGCAGGACATCGGGCAAACCGAGCATGCGGGCCACATCGGGCAAGTCTTGCAGGCTGCGGTTCATGGCCCGGCGCAGGTGTTCGATCTGCTCGTGCGTCGTACTGGCTGCGGTGATGAAGGGCAAGGTCGGGCTGAACGCACTGCGCGCCACCACCCGCAATCCGCCGACCTCTTCAGCGGCGTGCTGCGCCAGGTACGCGAAGGTCACACTGTCGATGGCCGCCAGATCGGCGCGGTCTTCGCGCAACCAGCGCAGGCTTTCCCGATGTCCGCCACTAAGACCCACCGAAGCGAAAAACCGCCCGTCCCGCTGCAACGGCGCCAGGCGCTGGCGCAACAGGTTCATGCCGCTGTTGGAGTCTTCGCTGTTGATCACCCCACGACTGTCGAAGAACGCCGCCAGACTGCGGCGCGGATCATCGGCGCGGCTGAGGATCAGGCTGCAATGATGACCCGCGCTGGCGTCCGGCAACTCGTAGCGCGGACGGCCGACAATCCTGACCTGGCCACGCAACGCGGTCATCAACGGGTAACCGCAGGTCTGGGTCAACAGCAACTCGGGCGAGCGCCAGAGTTCGAGCAAGGACAAGCCCTCGGCATCGAGCCGCGAACCGCCGAGGTGTTCGAGAATCCGCGCCAGCCACTGCTCGTTCGCCGCGCGGATCGGCTCGGGGGCGATGTACATCAACAGCTCTGCGTAACCTGACGTCATGGTGGTCTCAAATGAATGGATGCTGCGGACTGTCGATCGGCTTGATGCCGTGCCGGCGCCACAATTGCCCATAACCCTGTACCAGAAATCCGCCGCTGCGTTCGACCCATTGCTCCCGGCGCATGCGATAGGCCTTGGGCAAGTCGTACCACGCCAGCTTCGGCAAATCGTGGTGCACCAGATGGAAATTAAGGTTCAGGAACAGCCAGCGCCATGGCCATCCGGCTTCATTGAGCACTGTGCGCTGCTGCGGTTGTGCGTGGGGCCGATGCTCATAGTAGGAGCGGACCATCGCAATCGACAGCGCCGGGATGCTGATCAGCAGCAGGTAATGCCAGACCGGCAACACGCTGTAGCGGGCAATGAACACCAGCATCAGCACGGTCAAGGCACCGTGGGTCAGCCACATCAGCCAGGCCTGCCGTTCGCCGCTTTTGAGGCGTTGCAGTTCTTCACCGGCCAGCGTCAGCAAGGCCAGCGGCGCGCCGAGGACGAATCGACCAAGCACAGTCTTGTTCAGCCAGTGCAGGCTGCGTTCGAACAGCGAACTGCCCTGCCAGCGCTGGGCGCTCAGGTAACGGCTTTCGGGGTCGAGGCCGGGGATCGTCAGGTCTTCATCGCGATGGTGCTGCAAATGGCTGTCACGATAGAGCGTGTAGGGATACCACACGGCGAACGGCGCGTAGCCGAGGACTTTGTTGACGAAGATCCAGCGCGTCGGATGGCCATGGAGTAATTCGTGCTGCACCGACAGCCACAGCACCAGCAACGGAATCAGCAGCAGCGTGCTCCACCAGAGACCGAGCCATTCGCTGCCGAGCATCACGCAGAACCAGCCAACATACACGCCAATCAGCAGCAGCCAGGTCGGCCACTCGGTACGGGCGGTGAAGCGTTGGCGCAGGGCTTCGATCTGTTGGCGATGGGCGTCGTCGAAATAATGGGACATGGCGTGGCTCGGAACGAGGGTCTGATCGTTCTGTGCAACACCATCGGGAAATCTTGCAGATTATTTTTGCGGGCTGCTTTCAAGGACAAGACGGGAGCCCGGATCCGGGCTCCCGAAAGGCGTGATCAATGGCCAAAAATGTCGACTTTTTTCGCTCTTTTCTCGTGGCGTTTCTCGATCGCGGTCTTGGCCGGTTTCTTCTTCGCGGCTTTCTTCGAATCCATACCTTTGGACATGATGCGTACTCCACTCAGAGGGGATGTGAGATCAGGTATACACCTATCCCGGCGAGGACGTTGTTTTATAATCCGCGACTTTTGCACCGGCAGTCCGATTCATGACCGACACCCGTTACAGCCAGCTCGACGACCTGTCCTGGCCCTTGATGAACAAGTTCTACCGCCAGCATCAATCGTCGATGAAAGCGGTGCGCGAGGCGCAATTGTGGGTGGCGCGGCGGGAGGAAATCGTGGCTGCGCTGTGTCTGCGGCCGGTGTTCGGCGGGCATTGGCTGACCGGCTTGTTCGTCGCCCCTGCGTGCCGCGAACAGGGCATCGCTGCGCAATTGATCGCGGCGGCGGTGAAAGATGTGGAGGCGCCGGTGTGGCTGTTCTGCCACCCGGACCTGCGCGAATTCTATGAGCGACGCGGCTTCACCTTCGACCCCGCCCTGCCCCAGGCCATGGCCGAGCGCCTGAGCCGTTATGCGCGGAGCAAGCCGATGATTGCCATGGAGCTGGCGCCGCGCACTGGCTGATCAATCGTCGGCGTCGGGATCGAGATCCGGGAACATCACTTCGGTAAAACCGAACTTGCTGAAATCGGTGATGCGCGACGGGTACAGCCGTCCGATCAGGTGGTCGCACTCATGCTGCACCACCCGCGCATGGAATCCCGAGGCCACGCGCACGATCGGCTCGCCCTTGGGATCGAAACCCTCGTAGCGGATCTGTTGATAACGATCCACCGCGCCACGCAGACCGGGCACTGACAGACAGCCTTCAAAGCCCTCTTCCATCAGCGGGCTCAACGGCGTGATCAGCGGATTGATCAGGATCGTCTGCGGCACGGCTTCGGCGTCCGGGTAACGCTCGCTGTGCTCGAAGCCGAAGATCACCAGTTGCAGGTCGACGCCGATCTGCGGTGCGGCCAGGCCAACACCACCGACGCTTTCCATGGTCTGGAACATGTCGTCGATCAGTTGCCACAATTGCGGGCTGTCGAACATCTCGGCCGGCACCGGCGGGGCAATGCGCAGCAGGCGCTCGTCGCCCATCTTCAGGATTTCACGGATCATGATCAGGCTTCGTCTGCGTTCGGCTTGAGCGAGTGATCGCGCCCGAGACCGGAAACGTGTTGTTTGGGATGTTCATCGAGTTCGCCGGGCACTTTCTCGCCCGAATCCTTGCCCTCGCTGGACATGTGTTCGATCACCGCATTCATCTCCGCGCCGAGCAACAACACGGCAGAGGAAATATAGAAATACAGCAACAGCACGATGATCGCACCGATGCTGCCATACATGGCGTTGTAGTTGGCGAAGGTCTTGACGTAGAACGCGAAACCCAGGGAGGCGATGATCCACACCACCACCGCCAGCACCGAGCCCGGGGTGATGAAGCGGAACTCCTGTTTGACGTCGGGCATCACGTAGTAGATCAAGGCGACGGCCACCATCATCAGGATCACGATCACCGGCCAGCGGGCGATGGTCCACACCGTGACGATGAAATCTTCCAGCCCGACCTGACCGGCAATCCAGCCCATCACCTGAGGCCCCAGCACCATCAGCGCCGCGGCGGCCAGCAGCATGCCGGCGATGCCGACGGTGTAGAAAATCGACAGCGGGAAGCGCTTCCAGATCGGCCGGCCTTCGACCACGTCGTAGGCCGCATTCATCGCGCTCATCATCAGGCGCACACCGGCGGACGCGGTGTACAGGGCGATGACGATACCCACGGAAAGCAGGCCGCCCTTGGACTGTTGCAACTGATCGATCACCGGGTTGACCTGCTCCAGCGCCTGGGGCGGCAACACCAACTCCGATTGCAGACGCAGCCAGGAAAAGAAGTCCGGCAGGTGCAGGAAACCGATCAGGGCAATCAGGAACAGAATGAACGGGAACAGCGAGAACAGCATCTGGTAGGCCAGTGCCGAGGCATAGGTCGACATCTCGTCGTCCATGAACTCGGTGACGGTGCGCACGATGACCCGGTGCAGGGGCAGGCCTTTCATGTCGGGGAAAATCATTCGCGTCTCCTTTCGCCGCAAAACAGGTTGAAGTCGTGGCGACTGGGGCCGTTTTCTCTCATCAAAGTAGCCTACTTGGCGACTCTGAAACACTGTGATCCGTGACTGCATGTGAACGACACACAAAAACGGCCATCCTTGGATGGCCGCTTCGGTGTTTCGTTCAAGGCTGGATCAAGCCTTGTCGACGCCTTTCTTGATCGCGTCCTTGGCTTTGCCCACCGCTTGCTGGGCCTCGCCTTTCTTCTCTTGCAGTTTGCCTTCGGCTTGCAGCCTGGTGTTGTCGGTAGCTTTACCGACGCCTTGCTTGACGTTGCCGACGGCTTCGTTGGCCATGCCTTTTACTTTATCGCCTGTGCTACTCATGGTGTTTCTCCTTGGTGCATTGAAGGGGAAAAGTCAGTACGTAATGATTGACTGACCCCGTTTGCGCCAAGTTTCATTTATTTTCAGAACTTCATTTCGTCGCGGCGTGCAGGTTGGGCTTTATGTTTGCGAGCGTAGCCCCGAGAATGCCCACCATAAGGGCGCCAGGCGCCACAGAACCGATCCCGCAGGAATGTTATGAAACTCGATAAAAAGCAGGCCATCGCCCGTCGCAACCAGGAACTGGGCGGTGCCGTGCTCGGCACCAACAACTGCCACTTCGCCGAACTGAACCGCAACCGTAACATCTGGTGGTTCGATCTGCCGGTGTCGCGCCTGGCCATCGGTCAGTACGAGTGGATTCACCTGTTGATGCACACCCCGGCCACCGACGAACTGCTGCACCTGAAAGTGCCGACCGTGTTTCTGCGCGAAAAGCTCGAAGGCCTGGTGATCCGCAACGAAGGCAAGCGCAAGGCGGCCCTGAGCCTGGAACTGAGTGCCGACAAGGATTCTTACCTGCAGGACATGCGCCCGGCGGGCACCAACGTGAACTTCGCGCCGTTCCGCCAATAGCAGAAAAAGCTTCGCGGGCAAGCCCGCTCCCACATTCGCCTGTATTCCAATTGGAGGAACGCGGTTGAATGTGGGAGCGGGCTTGCTCGCGAAAGCGACCTAACAGTCACTACAAACCTACAACATGCACCAACAAAAAGCCCCGCATCTGCGGGGCTTTTTGTTTTATGCGGCGCTCTTCGCCTTGATCTTCTTCAGCTCTTCGTCGCGCAGTTCGCGACGCAGGATCTTGCCGACGTTGGTGGTCGGCAGCGCATCGCGGAACTCCACCGAACGTGGCACCTTGTAGCCAGTGACGTTGGCGCGCATGTGCTCCATCACCGTTTCCTTGGTCAGCGTGACGCCTGGCTTGGCGACGATGAAGATCTTGATCGCCTCGCCCGACTTCTCGTCCGGAATACCGATGGCCGCACACTGCAACACGCCCGGCAGGGTCGCCAGCACGTCTTCCAATTCGTTCGGGTACACGTTGAAACCGGAGACCAGGATCATGTCTTTCTTGCGATCGACGATGCGCATGTAGCCGTCCGGCTGGATCAGCGCGATGTCACCGGTCTTCAGCCAGCCTTCGCTGTCGAGCATCTCGTCGGTGGCTTCCTGACGCTGCCAGTAGCCCTTCATCACTTGCGGGCCCTTGACGCACAGCTCGCCGATTTCGCCCAGCGGCTGCTCGACGCCGGCGTCATTGATGACTTTGCACAGGGTCGACGGCACCGGAATGCCGATGGTGCCGATCTGGATGTTCTGGATCGGGTTGACCGTGGCCACCGGGCTGGTTTCGGTCATGCCGTAACCTTCGCAGATCGGGCAACCGGTGACCGCTTTCCAGCGCTCGGCGGCGGCCAGTTGCAGAGCCATGCCGCCGGACAGAGTGACTTTCAACGCCGAGAAGTCCAGCTTGCGGAAACCTTCGTTGTTGCACAGGGCCACGAACAGCGTGTTGAGGCCGACGAAACCGCTGAACTTCCACTTCGACAGTTCCTTGACCATCGCCGGCAGGTCGCGCGGGTTGCTGATCAGGATGTTGTGGTTGCCGATCAGCATCATCGCCATGCAATGAAAGGTGAACGCATAGATGTGGTACAGCGGCAGCGGGGTGATCAGGATCTCGCAACCTTCATTGAGGTTGGAGCCCATCAGCGCCTTGCACTGCAGCATGTTGGCAACGAGGTTGCGATGGGTGAGCATCGCGCCCTTGGCCACGCCGGTGGTGCCGCCAGTGTATTGCAGCACCGCGACATCGCCGCTGTCCGGATTGGCTTCCGCTACAGGCTGGCCCTGGCCCTTGCTCAGCACGTCGTTGAACTTGACGGCTTTGGGCAGGTGGTAGGCCGGAACCATTTTCTTCACGTACTTGATGACGCTGTTGATCAGCAGGCGCTTGAGCGGCGGCAGCAGGTCGGCGACTTCAGTGACGATAACGTGTTTGACCCCGGTTTTCGGCACCACGGCTTCGGCCAGGTGAGCCATGTTCGCCAGGCACACCAGCGCCTTGGCGCCGGAGTCGTTGAACTGGTGTTCCATTTCCCGCGCGGTGTACAGCGGGTTGGTGTTGACCACGATCAGGCCGGCGCGGATGGCACCGAAAACGGCGACCGGGTACTGCAACACATTGGGCAGTTGCACGGCGATTCGATCACCGGGCTGCAAGTCGGTATGCTGTTGCAGATAAGCGGCAAACGCACCGGACAATTCGTACAGTTCACCGTAGGTGATGGTCTTGCCCAGGTTGCTGAACGCCGGTTTGTCGGCGAAGCGTTGGCAGGATTGCTTCAACACTGCCTGAATATTCGGGTACTCGTCTGGATTGATGTCGGCAGCAATTCCAGCGGGGTACTTATCCTTCCAAAAGTCTTCGATCATGGAAGCCCACTCCTCAGCAACGCGAATTCAGCACCGCATTTGATGCGATTATTATTGGTGTTTGTTTATTGGTGAGTCTGGCTTTTTACAAGGCCGAGAAGTCACAAAGCGCGCCGAGAGTAGCAGCTTTGCCAAGGGTCGACTAGAGCCAAAAGCGGCCCCTACAGTCATTTTCATGACTCAAGAACCACTGGCAGTCATTTTAGAGCAAAAATCCTATAACGCTTTGAAAGTCCCGGTTTTCGGGGCTGGAAACGCGAGCGGGCTCGCTCCCACAGGGTCATCAGTGAACCTCAGGGAGCGAGCCCGCTCCGGGCGGCGATCCGACGATTTCGCTTGGCGCGGTCTGTTTATGCGATATCGCGCAACTCCCGCCGCAGAATTTTCCCGACAGGCGTCATCGGCAACGACTCACGCAGCACGATGTGTTTCGGCACCTTGTACGCGGTGAAATTTTCTTTGCAGTAGGCCTTCAGCTCTTCCAGGCTGACCCCGGTTTCCCGCGCCACCACAAACAGCTTCACCGCCTCGCCGGAGCGCTCGTCCGGCACACCGATCACCGCGCAGTTGGCGACTTTGGGGTGGGCCATCACCACGTCTTCGATCTCGTTCGGGTACACGTTGAAACCCGAGACGATGATCATGTCTTTCTTGCGGTCGACGATGCGCACGAATCCGTCCGGGTCGATCACCGCAATGTCGCCGGACTTGAACCAGCCCTCGGCATCCAGCACTTCGGCGGTGGCCTCGGGTTTGTTCCAGTAGCCCTTCATGATCTGCGGGCCCTTGATGCACAGTTCGCCGCGCTCGCCCAGAGGCTGTTCAGCGCCGTCGTCGTTGATGACTTTCAACAAGGTACCGGGTACCGGCAGGCCGACCGTGCCGATTCGCGACAGCTCGCCGTACGGGTTGGTGCAGGCCACCGGCGAGGTTTCGGTCAGGCCGTAGCCTTCGGTGATGCGGCAACCGGTGAGCTGCTCCCAGCGCTCGGCGGTGGCCTTGACCAGCGCGGTGCCGCCGGAGTTGGTGAGCTTGAGGGTGGAGAAATCCAGGGTCTTGAAGTCCGGATGGTCCATCAGGGCGACGAACAGGGTGTTGAGCCCCAGCAACGCCGAGAACTTCCAGTTCTTCAGCTCCTTGATGAAGCCGCCGATGTCACGTGGGTTGGTGATCAATACGTTGTGGTTGCCGGACACCATCATGCACATGCAATTCGCGGTGAAGGCGTAGATGTGGTAAAGCGGCAGCGGCGCGATCATCACCTCCTGCCCTTCGCGCAACAGCGGCTGGCCGTCGCTGCCGAACTGACCGAGGCAGGCGCGCACCTGTTGCATGTTCGCCACCAGGTTGCCATGGGTCAGCATCGCGCCCTTGGCCAGGCCGGTAGTGCCGCCGGTGTATTGCAGCACGGCGATGTCGTCCAGGCCGACCTTCAGCGGCTTGATGCCCAGGCCCCGGCCCATGCGCAACGCGCGCTTGAAGGAAATCGCCTGGGGCAGCGAATACGCCGGGACCATTTTCTTCACTTTGCTGACCACGGTGTTGACCAGCCAGCCCTTGGCGGTGGGCATCAGGTCGCCCATCTTCGCTTCGATGAGATATTGAATGTCGGTGTCCGGCAGCACTTCCTGGACCTTCTGGCCGAACATGTTCAGGTACACCAGCGCCCGGGCACCGGAGTCCTTGAACTGGTGACGCATCTCCCGCGCGGTGTACAGCGGGTTGGTATTGACCACGATCAGCCCGGCACGCAGCGCACCGAACACGGCAATCGGATAATGCAGGACGTTGGGCATCTGCACCGCGATGCGATCCCCCGGCGCCAGATCGGTGTGGGCTTGCAGATAACCGGCGAACGCAGCGCTCTGGCGCTCGAGTTCGGCGTAGGTCAGGGTCACACCCATGTTGCTGAACGCTGGGCGGTCAGCAAATTTCTTGCAGGAACGCTCGAACACCTCGATCACCGACTTGAATTCATTCGCGTCGATATCCAGGGGTACGCCCGCCGGGCGTTTGTCATTCCAGAAATCAGGTTGCATTGTTCTTGTCCTCTTTACCTGAGCCGATCCGGGGCCGCTTCGCTGTCATTTCTTTCCATCCGTGAAAAAGCCGAGAGCAAAAAGCGGGGCTTCACGGACACTAGCAGCTATGGTCAATCAGGCAAATATGAGCGACGTCCTCATTGATCGTGTGAATCTTCCTGCCGTGGCGTGAGCTGATCGGACGCGCTATACAATGCAATCTCTGCAAGCCCCTGCAGCAAAAGCATGCCGCAAAGGAATCGCCATGATCCACGACACTTTCTGGCTGGACGCGAATGACCGCAGCCGCCTCTTCGTCAACCAGTGGCTGCCCAACGCACCGCTAAAAGCGGTGATTCTGCTGGCCCACGGCATGGCCGAGCACAGCGCTCGGTATGCGCGACTGGCAGACTCGTTCTGCGCCGAAGGCTACGGTGTGTACGCGCCCGATCAGCGCGGCCATGGCAAAACAGCCGATCATGGGACGCTCGGACATTTCGCCGACGACGATGGCTGGTGCAAGGTGGTCGGTGATCTGGCGAGCCTCAACCAACACATCGGCCAACGCCATCCCGGCGTGCCGATCGTGCTGCTCGGGCACAGCATGGGCAGCTATATTGCCCAGGCTTATCTGCTGCATCACAGTGCCAGCCTTCACGGCGCGATTCTCAGCGGCTCGAATTTTCAGCCGGTTGCGCTGTACCGCGCGGCGCGGCAGATCGCCCGGTTCGAAAAACTGCGTCAGGGCGCCAAGGGACGCAGCGCGCTGATCGAATGGCTGTCGTTCGGCTCGTTCAACAATAAATTCAAACCGGCGCGCACCCGGTTCGACTGGCTGAGTCGCGACCCGGTCGAAGTCGACAAATATGCCACCGATCCGCTGTGCGGCTTTCGCTGCACCAATCAGTTGTGGATCGACCTGCTCGGCGGGTTGCAGCAAATCAGCAAAGCGTCCAATCTCGCCCAGATCGACCCGGGCCTGCCGTTGCTGGTGATTGGCGGCGAATGTGATCCGGTGAGCGAAGGCAAGCGTCTGACTGATCTGGCCAATGCCTTGCGCTCGGCCGGCAGTCAGAACCTGCAACTGAAGATCTACCCGCAGGCCCGGCACGAATTGTTCAACGAGAGCAACCGCGACGAAGTGACCGCCGATGTGCTGGCCTGGATCGACCAGGCGCTGAGCCATCCCCGTCCGCACCGTAGCGAATAATTTATTTGTGGATTCATTTAGTCAGTCACAGGAATCGATACCGATGACCCAGGTTACCAACATCCCTTACGAAGCCCTCGAAGTGGGCCAGACCGCGAGCTACAGCAAGACTGTCGAGGAACGCGACATTCAGCTGTTTGCCGCGATGTCCGGCGATCACAACCCGGTGCACCTGGACGCCGAGTTCGCCGCCGCCAGCATGTTCAAGGAGCGTATCGCCCACGGCATGTTCAGCGGTGCGCTGATCAGTGCGGCAGTGGCGTGCGAGCTGCCTGGGCCGGGCACCATTTATATCGGCCAGCAGATGAGCTTCCAGAAGCCGGTGAAGATCGGCGACACCCTGACCGTGCGCCTGGAAATCCTCGAGAAACTGCCGAAATTCCGCGTGCGTATTGCCACTCGCGTGTTCAACCAGCGCGATGAACTGGTGGTGGACGGCGAGGCCGAGATCCTGGCACCGCGCAAACAGCAGACCGTTACGCTGCCAACCTTGCCAGCCATCAGCATCGGCTGATCGTCCTCGGTTAAATCCGGACTCAAAAAAACGCCAGACTAGCTGGCGTTTTTTCTTGACCTCGAACGCTTACGAGCGTGCGCGAGCCTGGTTACGCAGGGCTTTCACCTGATCGTGATTGCGTTGCACGCCGTGGTACTGACGCTCGACCAGATCACGAATGCCGACCAGATTATGCTTGTTGATCTTTTCGATCGCTTCACGATAGGCCTTCAGGGCGTGGTCTTCACCGCGCTCGGCTTCGTTGAGCACCGCTTCTTCGTCCTTGCCGGTGAACATTGCTTTGACGTCGACCCAACGACGGTGCAGATCACCGCTGACGCTGGTGGAGGTTTCCGGATCGCCGCCCATTGAACGCACGGTCGCCTGCAATTCGGCGGCAGCGGTAGCGCAGTCGGCGGAGCGTTTCGCAAACAGGGCTTTCAGTTCTGGGTGCTTGATATCTTCAGCACAGGTCTTGAACCCTTCCTGACCGTCCTTGCTGGTTTCGATCAGGTCGTTGAGGACAGAGATGGCTTCTTTATTCATGTCAGTCATTTTTCAATTCCTTGCGTGGGTGAAAGATGCAAGGAGTGTTGCAGTGGTCGTGCCAGCTTTCGCTTAAGAATTTAATTGTTTAATTTCAACAACTTAAAAACAAAACAAAAAACTGTATGCCTGTTATTTGCATGATCTGTCATTTGGCCTGCATGCAGAATGCCTGTATTTTCCAGACTGTTTCGAATCAAGACGATCCCTTTGATGAATCCTGAAAAACTCGAGTTGCTGATCACCCGCGAAATGCCCTTTGGCAAGTACAAGGGCCGGATCATCGCCGACCTGCCCGGCCCGTACCTGAACTGGTTCGCCCGGGAAGGATTTCCCCATGGCGAACTGGGCGGCCTGCTGGCCTTGATGCAGGAAATCGATCACAACGGCCTGTCGGAGCTGCTTGAACCGTTGCGCGCAAAACACGGCAAACCTGCCCCGCGCCACTGAGGCGTCACCCTGATCCGAGTCGAGTCAACCATGCCCGATAACACCCGCCGCGCCCGAGACGAAGCCTTCTGGCAAACCTTCGCCGACCGTTACGACCGCCACCCCGGCCCCATGAACCTGGAAAACGGTTACTTCGGACGCATGTCGCGCACGGTGGTCGAGGAGTACCAGCGCAACGTCGAGCTGATCAACAACAGCAATTCGGTGTACGTGCGCCAGCGTTTCGAACAGCACGACAGCCTCGACATCCGCGCACAGCTGGCCGAGATGATCGGCGTGCGCGCACAAAGCATCGCCTTCACCCACAACGCCACGGCCAGCCTGCAATCGCTGATCCGCAACTACAAACGGCTCAAGCCTGGCGATCAAGTGCTGATCTGCGACCTGGAATACGACACGGTCAAGAGCGCCATGCGCTGGCTGGCACGCCATCGCGGGGTCGAAGTGATCGAGATCGAGCACACTCACCCGGCCAGTTTCGAAAGCCTGCTGGCCACTTACCGCGAAGCCTTCATACGTCACCCGAAGCTCAAGCTGATGGCGCTGACCCACGTCACCCACCGCACCGGGCTGGTGATGCCGGTACAGGCCATCGCCGCGCTGGCCAGGGAGCATGACGTCGACATCATCCTTGATGGCGCCCATGCCCTCGGCCAGATCGAGTTCGATCTGGAGGCGCTGGGCATCGCCTTCGCCGGGTACAACCTGCACAAATGGATCGGCTCGCCGCTGACTCTGGGCTTTCTCTACATTGCCCCGCAGCGTCTGGCCGACATCGAACCGGACATGGGCGAGATGCATTTCCCGCTCAACGACATTCGCTCGCGCACGCCCTACAGCACACCGAACATTCCCGCGCTGATGACCCTGCCGCTGGTATTCGAGGAGCATCGTGCGCTCGGTGGCGCCGCGGCCAAGGGCGCACGGGTGAACTACCTGCGCAACCTGTGGGTCAGCGCCGTGCGCAACCTGCCGGGCATCGAGGTCACCACGCCGGACGATCCGCGTCTGTATTGCGGCATCACCTCGATGCGTTTTACCCGACATGACGACCAGCAGGCGATGGCCGACCGCCTGCTCAACGACTACAACCTGTTCACCGTGGTGCGCAACGGCGCGGCCTGCGGGCCGTGCATCCGCATCACGCCGTCGTTGACCACGACGGCGGCGGAGATTCAGTCACTGATTCTGGCGTTGAATGAACTGCGTTAAACCGTGTACTTGTCGAAGTCCTCGGGCTTGATCTGCGACGACACCGCAAAGGTGTCGATGCCGATCGTGAGGTGACCGAAGTAACCGTCCTCGTGAGAGTCGCGGCCAATCGGCCAGACTGTCAGCGTCGAGGCTTCCCCGCCCATCCGGGTGTAGTAGTGATCCTGGCAGTTGTTCAGCGGTGCGGACACCCGCCCGCGATAGGCCTTCGTATTGAGCACCGAGCGTGTCACGACTTCGGGAAAGTACAGCTGCCCGACCCAGGCTACGTTGCGCTCATCCAGGTATTCGCTGCCGGCAACGATGCGCACCGCCACATGGATATGTAACGCACGCCCGGCATAAAACCCCGGATAGATCGTGGTGAAGCGCACCCTGCCCTTGTGATCGCTGAACTGGCCGCCACGCAGGTAGGTGTCATCGTCGGTTCGCGGGATCGAACCGATGTCCTCGACGTCGACTGCCAGATCCGGGTTGATCCGACTCCAGCCCGAGTAAGACCCGCACGCATTGCAGTGCCAGATATCCACCAAGGCACCACTGACCGGTTCGGCGGTCATGGCATCGACGATGGTCAGGCGCAGCAGCAACGGCAGGCCCTCGGCCCCTTCGCTGATGTTGCGACGCAACAGTCTGGGATTGCGAAAATAGGGCCCGGCGACTTGCTCGGGAGCCAGTTGATAAACCGCTGGAGCTGAAGGCTGGTTGTCCATGAGGCGTTCTCTCTTCCATAAGATGAACGCAGGTTAACGCCCCACGCGAAGCCAGGTGCGGTAACTATGTATCTCGACATAACGAAGGCGTTTCGGGCAAAAAAAAACGGTGCACCGACCAAGCGCACCGTTAAAGCCGTAGAACACACAACGAAGTGTAGGGTTGCAACTATTTGAAAAACATCAGTCCAGCAGCGCCAACGCCTCGGCGGTGCATTCCTGAATGCGGGCCCAGTCGCCGTTCTTGATCCACTCCGGATCGAGCATCCAGCTACCGCCTACGCACATAACGTTTTTCAGCGCCATGTAGCTCTTGATGTTGGCAGGACCCACGCCGCCGGTCGGGCAGAATTTCACTTCGCCGAACGGGCCGCCGAGGGCCTTGATGGCTGCCACGCCGCCGCTGACTTCAGCCGGGAACAGCTTGAAGCGGCGATAACCCAGGCCATAGCCTTCCATGATGCCGGAGGCATTGCTGATGCCCGGCAGCAGCGGGATCGGGCTTTCGACGCTGGCTTCCAGCAGGTCACGGGTGATACCCGGAGTGACAATGAATTGCGAACCGGCAGCTTCAGCCGCGGCCAGCATGTTGCGGTCGAGCACGGTGCCGGCACCGGTCACCAGTTCCGGGCGCTGTTCGCGCAGGATCTGGATCGCCTTGAGGCCGAACTGCGAACGCAGGGTCACTTCCAGCGCGGTCAGACCGCCGGCAGCCAGGGCGTCAGCCAGCGGCAGCACGTCCTGTTCACGGGCGATGGTGATCACCGGCAGGATCCGCGCCTTGGCGCAGAGGCTGTCGATCAGGGCAACTTTGTCCGCCATGGAAACGGTCGGGGATGGGGTTGTCATAGCGGCTGTTCCTTGGCTCATGGGCACCAGTAAATCTCTAACGTAGGTTGCAGAAACGCGCGAACCGGCATGGCGGCGACGTCGTTGGATGCCAGTGCGGCATTCAGGGTGGTCAGTTTCGACTGACCGGAAATCGACAGAATCTTGTGCTTGGCCGATGCCAGCAGCGCCCGGCTCATGGTCAGGCGTTGACGCGGCACGCTCGGCGCCAGCATCGGCCAGCAACGACGGGCGCCATCGGCTTGCAGGGCTTCAGTCAGATTCGGGCTGTCCGGGAACAGCGACGCGGTATGGCCGTCATCGCCCATGCCCAACACCAGCACGTCGATGGGCGGCAACTCGGCGAGCAACCGATCGGCCTGCTCCGCTGCCTGCTCGACGTTGGCCGCCGCGCTGTAAAGGCTGAGGAATTGCGCCTTCGCTGCCGGGCCTTTGAGCAGATACTGCTTGAGCAGTCCGGCGTTGCTGTCGGCATGTTCGACCGGTACCCAGCGCTCGTCGGCCAAGGTCACGACGACCTTCGACCAGTCCAGCGCCTGCTTGGCCAGGTGCTGGAAAAACGCCACCGGGCTGCGACCGCCGGACACCACCAGCACGGCGTTGCCGCGCGCAGCCAATGCCTCGCTCAACTGCTTGGCGACATTCAGCGCCAGGCCTTCGGCGAGCAATACCGGGCTCTTGAATTCACGGGCATTCACGCCCTGGGGCAGTTTCACATCAGATATCGCCATACCACGACCTCCCGTCCCGCGTGATCAGTGCAATGGAGCTCATCGGCCCCCACGACCCGGCCGCATACGGCTTGGGCGCGTCACCGGATTTTTTCCACCCGGCGATCAACTGGTCACACCATTTCCACGCGGCTTCGATTTCATCTTTACGGACAAACAGGTTCTGATTGCCGTTCATCACTTCCAGCAACAACCGCTCGTAGGCATCGGGGATTCGAGCGCTGCGCCAGGTGTCGGAAAAATTCAGTTGCAGTGGGCCGCTGCGCAGTTGCATGCCCTTGTCCAGGCCTTGCTCCTTGGTCATCACACGCAGGGAAATACCTTCGTCCGGTTGCAGGCGGATGATCAGTTTGTTGCTGATCTGCAGGCGCTGCTCGGGGGCGAAGATGTAGTGCGACGGTTCCTTGAAGTGAATGACGATCTGCGACAGCTTCTGCGGCATGCGCTTGCCGGTGCGCAGGTAGAACGGCACGCCGGCCCAACGCCAGTTGCGGATGTCGGCACGCAGGGCGACGAAGGTTTCGGTGTCGCTCTGGGCGTTGGAATTCGGTTCTTCGAGGTAGCCCGGTACGGACTTGCCTTCGCTGTGCCCGGCGATGTACTGGCCGCGCACCACTTGCGTGGTCAGGCCTTCCGGACTGATCGGCGCCAGGGCCTTGAGCACCTTGACCTTCTCGTCGCGGATGCTGTCGGCGGACAGGTCGGCCGGCGGGTCCATGGCGATCAGGCAGAGCAGTTGCAGCAGGTGGTTCTGGATCATGTCCCGCAACTGACCGGCCTTGTCGAAATAGCCCCAGCGGCCTTCGATGCCGACCTTCTCGGCCACGGTGATTTCCACGTGGGAGATGTAGTTCTGGTTCCACTGGGTTTCGAACAGGCTGTTGGCGAAACGCAGGGCGATCAGGTTCTGTACGGTCTCTTTGCCCAGGTAGTGGTCAATGCGATAGGTGCGGTTCTCCGGGAAGAACTGCGCCACAGCGTCGTTGACCTTGCGTGAGGACTCGAGGTCGGAGCCGATCGGTTTTTCCAGCACCACGCGGGTGTTTTCTGCCAGACCAACGTTCGCCAGGTTCTCGCAGATCGCGCCGTACACCGCCGCCGGGGTGGCGAAGTAGGCAATCATGCGTTGCTTTGTGCCCGCAAGATCAGCCAGCGCCACGTAGTCTTCAGCCTTGAGGAAGTCGACGTGCAGGTAGGTCAGGCGCGCCAGAAAGCGCTCGGCCACGGCCTCGTCCAGTTCCTTGCCCACGTAGCGACGCAGTTCGGCGGCAATGAATGCCATGTGCTGCTGGTCGGAGCCCTCTTCACGGGCCAGCGCGATAATACGCGTGTCCTCGTGCAGCAGGCCGGCGCCATCCAGGTGATAAAGGGCAGGAAACAGCTTGCGCAGGGCCAGATCGCCCAAGGCGCCGAACAAGGCGAAGGTGCACGGTTCAACCGTAATCGAAGGCATGATGTTTGTTCTTTTATCAAGTTAAGCTACAAATACCTTTTTTCAAGGCATCACTCAAGGGAAAATGTAGTAATAACCACAACATTTTCGCAAAATACAGATTCCGAGTGGTGGTCGGTCGGAGCCATCAGTAGGATAGGCCACCGTCACGGGCCACATCAAAGGCCCAATTTGCATAGCCGTGCGCTTATCGGCGCCGGTGAATCTAGGAAATCCATATGGACCGCGTGCGAAATTTACTGGAACAGATCCAGAGTCGCCTTGAAGAGCTGAACAAGGCCGAACGCAAAGTCGCCGAAGTGATCCTGCTCAACCCACAGCAGGCCACCCGCTTCAGCATCGCCGCCCTCGCCCAGGCAGCAAAGGTCAGTGAACCGACAGTCAACCGTTTCTGCCGCTCGTTCGGCGTCAGCGGCTACCCCGAACTCAAGTTGCAACTGGCACAGAGCCTGGCCAGCGGCGCGGCGTATGTCAGCCGTGCAGTAGAAGCCGACGACAATCCCGAGGCCTACACGCAGAAGATTTTCGGCAGTGCGATCGCGTCGTTGGACAGCGCCTGCCAGGCACTGGACCCGAACCTGATCAGCCGCGCCGTCGACCTGTTGATTCAGGCGCGGCAGATCCACTTCTTCGGCCTCGGCGCTTCGGCGCCGGTGGCGCTGGATGCGCAGCACAAGTTCTTCCGTTTCAACCTGGCGGTGACCGCGCATGCTGATGTGTTGATGCAGCGGATGATTGCTTCGGTGGCGCATACCGGTGAGTTGTTCGTGATCATTTCCTACACCGGGCGCACCCGCGAGCTGGTGGAAGTGGCGCGCATCGCCCGGGAGAACGGCGCTTCGGTACTGGGCCTGACCGCCGAGAACTCGCCCCTGGCCAAGGCCAGTACGCTGAGCCTGAACATTCCGCTTCCGGAAGACACTGACATTTACATGCCGATGACTTCGCGGATCATTCAACTGACCGTGCTGGATGTGTTGGCGACCGGAATGACCTTGCGTCGCGGGGTGGATTTCCAGCCCCATCTGCGCAAGATCAAAGAGAGCTTGAATGCGAGCCGGTATCCGGTGGGTGACGAGTTCAACTGATCCGAATCTTGGGCTGAATGTCCGGCCTCTTCGCGAGCAAGCCCGCTCCCACATTCGACTGTATTTCTCCAGATGAAATGCGGTCACCTGTGGGAGCGGGCTTGCTCGCGAAGGCGTCAGCCAACTCACCGCAAATCTAGGCTGCAGCCCACGCCTGCAAACTCAGATGCGCCTTCTCCCCCGGCGCCAGATGCAGGCTGTCCTTACCGCCCGCCGCCGCCTCAACACAGACAAATTCCGAGATCTCATCCCAAGTCACGCCCAGCAACGGCCGCGCCCCCGGATGCCAGACCACCGTGTCCGCACTTTCGCCGGTATCGATGCACAGCTCGCGCTGCCAGGCGTGATCCTTGAGCTGCAATTCGCCGTCGTGCTGGAACACGCGCTGACAGCCGCCATCGACCCGCAACTCGCCTTCCTGCTGGCAAACCTCACGATTCAACTGGTCGTAACCCTGCGCCCCTTCGAGCCCAGACAGCGCTATCTCACTGACGTCGCCAATACGCCAGTAAGCATGCAAAGCCTGGCTCAACTGGCACGGCATGTCGTCCTGATGCTCGGTACTCAGGCGCAATTCCATGCGTTCACCGAGGTGCGCGTGCAGATCCACCTGCCAGTCGCACAGCTGCAATTGCCAATGCAGGCGCACGCCGTCGTCGGCGGTGCTGCTGTCGAGCAGTTTCCAGTCCAGCAATCGCGCCCAGCCGTGGGACGGCCACGCGTTTTCGCTCGGATGGCGGCCATACCACGGCCAGCAAACCGGGACACCGCCACGGATCGCCCCGACGTGCGGCCACTTCGCCGCGCACCATAACCACGGTTTTTGCCCGCGCGGTTGAAAGTGCAGCAACTGCGCACCCTGACGACTGAACACCGCCTGACACAGCGGATGGTCGATCACCAGCACATCGCGCATCTGATAGCGCTCCCAGGCGAACACCGGTCGTTCACGCAAGGACTTGAAGAAGCGTTGCAGCGGATGCTCATGCATGGGCCACGGTTCCAGATTCAACTTTCATGGGCTGCGACACCCCTTTCCAAAAAAAAGCGGACAGCCTTGGCTGTCCGCAAATATGCGCACATAGAGAGGAGCTTATCGCAGACGCGTCAGAACGTAGACTGAATTTTCAGGCCAGCGACCAAAGCGTTGTCCACCTGATCCACACCACCCGGGTGAGTGATGTATTGCAGGTTCGGACGCACGGTCAGCCAGTTGGTGACGTGGAAGCCGTAGTTGATCTCGTAGTTGTATTCGGTCTCGCGAATCGGCGAGAACACCGGATTGTCGTAGTCCGAAACACCGTTGGAGGCGTTCAGCAGCTCGGCGTTTTTCTTCACGTCGTCGTTGACATGGATACGCGCGGCACCGATACCGACGTCATCCTTCGGACGGGCGTCGAACGGGCCTTTGTAGACAAACATCACCGACTGGTAGTTGTCGATGAAGTTGGTGTCCTTGTCGTGGAACGTGGCGTTGGCCGCAATGTTCAGACCGCGGGAAGCATCACCGTTGTGGCTGGTGAGTTGCTGTTGCGCAACGAACCAGTAGCCGTGTTTGCTGCTGTGGGTGCGGTAGGCATTACCGGTGGTCGCAGCGTCGTTGCCGTTGATGTCTTCGCGGACGTCTGCAGCATCAGCCGTGCTCTTGTAGTAACCGACGCGGTATTCGCCCGGCAGGCTGTTGACCTTCGGCGACCAGACCAGCTCGACTGGCAGCACAGTACCGGCGGTGCCGCTGCCGCTGAGCTTGAAGCCATTGCCGTGTTCCAGCTGCGACGGGTTCTGGTTGTACGCGCCGATCTGCGCGTAGAGCTCGTCGTTGATGTTGTACTTCACACGGATCGCGGCCTGGCTGACGGGCCAGTTGTACCAGATGTTGGTCGCCCAGTTACCCACCTGCGAGCCGCAGAACGCCAGGTTCTGGAATTCGCACGGGAAGGTGTTGAAGTCTTCGCCTTCACCGAAGTAACCGGCCTTGACGTCGAGTTTGTTGTCGAAGAACTGGTGCTGAATCCACAGCTGGGTCAGACGCACCATGTGGCCACGACCGTAGACTTCCTGCGAGGAAGACAGGGTGCCGGCACGCGGGTCGCCAACGCGGTCGTTGGAAATGTTCTGACCGTTACGGTTGGTCAGCTGGATCTTGGCCTGAGTGTTGTCCCAGCCCCAGAGTTTTTGCAGGTCCAGTGCCACGCCCAGACCGAACTGGTCGCTGTAGCGGCCGGTCTTGTCGTCGTTGTAGCCGCCATGCAGATTGGCGCCCATTTCCCCAACGTAGTCGGCCTTGATGTCGATGCCTTGCTCGATCAGCTTGGTCCGCTCACCCCCCCAGTCGCCCGTCATCCACTTGGAATCGGAGCTGAATGCATCGGCGGCCATGGCATTGCCGGCCAGTACCAATGCGGCCGCAGCTGACATTTGGCAGATCAACCGGGCATTGACGTGTTTCTTTTTCATCCCTACATCCTCGTCTTTATTGTTATTAACTGTTTTTTTCCAACGCGGTTTACATCCCCTGGGGAAATGGGCGTGCCCACTCCCCCATTGATTTCTTACCGACCTTTGAACTGCGCGACGTTGGCGCTGTGCGCTTCAGTCTTCGGCAGCCCCGCAACCCCCAGGCGCTCCCCGCTCTTGGCGTCGAACAGCAGCACTTTCGACGGATCGAATTGCAGGGTCAGGGTCTCGCCCACCTGCGGCGCCACGTCCGGCGCCAGTCGGCAGCAGACCTTGGTGTCGTTGAGGTTGACGAACACCAGGGTGTCCGGACCGGTCGGCTCGGTGACCTGCACTTCGGCCTTGATGCTCGGCAGGCCGTTGCCGTCGCCGTTCGCCAGCGCGATCTGCTCAGGGCGCAGACCGAGGATCACTTCGCGGTCTTCGAGACCGGCGTCCTGCATCGCCATCGGCAGCTCGCAACGGGCCTGGCCGCTGTCGAGCAACGCGACCAGACGGCCGTCCTTGCGTTGCAGGCGCAGCGGGATGAAGTTCATCGGCGGCGAACCGATGAAGCTCGCCACGAACAGGTTGGCCGGGTCGTTGTAGATCTCTTTCGGCGTACCGAACTGCTGGATGATGCCGTCCTTCATCACCGCCACCTTGTCGCCCAGGGTCATCGCTTCGATCTGGTCGTGGGTCACGTAGACCGTGGTGGTTTTCAGGCGCTGGTGCATCAGTTTCATTTCGGTGCGCATCTCGACGCGCAACTTGGCGTCGAGGTTGGACAGCGGTTCGTCGAACAGATAGATCTTCGGTCGGCGCGCCAGTGCACGGCCCATCGCCACGCGCTGTTGCTGACCACCGGAGAGCTGGCCCGGCTTGCGATTGAGCAGGTGCTCGATCTGCAGCAGCTTGGCCACACGGGCGACCTCCTCGTCGATGGCCGACTGGCTCATCTTGCGGATCTTCAGACCGAACTCGATGTTCTCGCGCACGCTCATGGTCGGGTACAGCGCGTAGGACTGGAACACCATGGCGATGTCGCGATCTTTCGGGCTCATGCCACTGACGTCCTGGTCACCGATCATGATCGCGCCGCCGGTGATGGTTTCCAGGCCGGCGATGCAGTTCATCAGGGTCGACTTGCCGCAGCCCGAAGGCCCGACGAGGATCAGGAACTCACCGTCCTTGATCGACAGTTCGATGTTCTTCAGGGTGTCCGGCAGGCCGGCACCGTAGGTCTTGTTTACATTGCGAAGTTCGAGCGTAGCCATGATTACCCCTTGACTGCGCCGGCCGTCAGCCCGCGCACGAAATACTTGCCTGCGACCACATAGACCAGCAGGGTCGGCAGCCCGGCGATCATCGCCGCCGCCATGTCCACGTTGTATTCCTTGGCCCCGGTGCTGGTGTTGACCAGGTTGTTCAGCGCCACCGTGATCGGTTGCGAATCACCGCTGGAGAACACCACGCCGAACAGGAAGTCGTTCCAGATCTGGGTGAATTGCCAGATCAGGCAGACCATGATGATCGGGGTGGACATCGGCAGGATGATCTGGCGGAAGATCGTGAAGAACCCCGCGCCATCGAGACGTGCCGCCTTGATCAGTGCATCCGGAATACTCACGTAGTAGTTACGGAAGAACAGCGTGGTGAACGCCAGACCGTAAACCACATGGATGAACACCAGGCCGGTAGTGGTGCTCGCCAGACCCATCTTGCCGAGGGTGAACGACGCCGGCAGCAGCACGGTCTGGAACGGCAGGAAGCAGCCGAACAACAGCAGGCCGAAGAACAGCTGCGAACCGCGGAAGCGCCAGAACGACAGCACGTAGCCGTTCAACGCACCGATGGCGGTGGAGATGATCACGGCCGGCACGGTGATCTTGATCGAGTTCCAGAAGTAGCCATCGACCGTCGCCCAGGCTTTCACCCAGCCGATGCCGCTGACCACGGTCGGCCAGCTCAGCAGGTTGCCGGTGGAGATGTCTTCCGGGGTCTTGAAGCTGGTCAGCAGCATGACCACCAGCGGTACCAGATACAGCAGGACCGCGAGGATCAGCACCACGTAGATCGCGATGCGACTCAGGCTGATGGCCGGTTTGGAGGCGAGACTAGTCATGACGCTTGGTCCTCAGCTCGGAGTACAGGTAAGGCACGATGATCGCGAGGATCGCACCGAGCATCAGGATTGCACTGGCCGAGCCCATGCCCATCTGTCCACGACTGAACGTGAACGAGTACATGAACATCGCCGGCAAATCGGAGGAATAACCCGGGCCGCCGGCCGTCATGGCCGCCACCAGGTCGAAGCTCTTGATCGCGATGTGCGCCAGGATCATCACCGCACTGAAGAACACCGGACGCAGGCTTGGCAGCACCACTTTCCAGTAAATGCGCGGCATGCTCGCGCCGTCGATCTGGGCGGCACGGATGATCGACTGATCAACGCCACGCAGACCGGCGAGGAACATCGCCATGATGAAGCCCGAAGCTTGCCAGACCGCCGCGATCACCAGGCAATACACCACGCGATCCGGGTCGATCAGCCAGTCGAGACGGAAGCCTTCCCAGCCCCAGTCCCGCAGCAATTTGTCCAGGCCCATGCCCGGGTTGAGCAACCATTTCCACGCAGTACCGGTGACGATCATCGAGAGCGCCATCGGGTACAGGTAAATGGTGCGGATAAAGCCTTCGCGGCGGATTTTCTGGTCGAGGAAAATCGCCAGCGTCACGCCGATCACCAGGGTAATGCCGATGAACATGCCGCCGAACACGGCCAGGTTCTTGCTCGCCACCCACCAGCGGTCGTTGTCGAACAGCCGTGCGTATTGCGCCAGCCCTGCCCACTTGTAGTTCGGCAGGAAGGTCGATGTGGTGAACGACAGGACAAACGTCCAGAGGATATAGCCATAGAAGCCCACCAGAACGATGAACATGCTCGGCGCCAGCACCAGTTTCGGTAGCCAGCGCTGCAGTGCGTCGAACGGCGAGGCCTTGCTGAACACAGCAACAGAACTCATGGGAAGATCCAGTAAAAAAGATGAGGGACCGCTGCAAGCTGCAGGCTTCAGGCCGATGCGCGACTTGAAGCCTGCAGCTGCTCTACGCTGGTGTTACTTGGCAGCCTTGATGGCGGTGCCGAGTTTCTTCGCAGCGTCAGCCGGGTCGGCTTTCGGGTCGTTAATGAAGTTGGTCACGACATCAAAGAACGCACCCTGCACCGCCAGCGTGGTCGCCATGTTGTGCGCCATGCTCGGTTGCAGGCCGCCGTTCTTGGCGTCTGCCAGGAAGTCCTTGGCAGCGGTCTGCGCGCAGGAGTCGAAACCGTACTTGCCCATGTCGGCGAGCATGTCGTTACGCACCGGGATCGAGCCCTTGTTGATGCTGAAGACTTTCTGGAAGTTTTCACCCAGCACGACTTTGGCGATGTCCTGCTGACCGGCCGCGGTGCCCGCGTCCTTCTGCTTGAACACGGCCAGCGAGTCGATGTTGTAGGTGAACGCCTTGTCGGTGCCCGGGAAGGCTACGCACTCGTAATCCTTGCCGGCGACTTTCTTGGCGGCGGTCCATTCGGACTTGGCCCAGTCACCCATGATCTGCATGCCGGCCTTGCCGTTGATGACCTTGGCCGCTTCCAGATTCCAGTCCTGGCCTTTGCCGTCCTGGTCCATGTAAGTCGCGACTTTTTTCAGTTCGGTCAGGGCCTTGACCATTTCCGGGCCGGTCAGGGCAGCGTTGTCCAGGTCGACCAGGGCTTTCTTGTAACCATCAACGCCCATCACCGACAGCACGACCGCTTCGAACACGGTGCTGTCCTGCCATGGCTGACCGCCGTGGGCCAGCGGGATGAAGCCCGCCGCTTTCAGCTTGTCGCCGGCGGCGTAGAATTCTGCGAGGGTGGTCGGGGCTTTTTCGATACCGGCTTTCTTGAAGACTTCCGGGTTGATCCACAGCCAGTTCACGCGGTGAATGTTCACCGGCACGGCCACGTAATCACCTTCGAACTTCACGGTGTCGGAGACTTTCTTGTCGAGCAGGCTGTCCCACTTCTCGGACTTGGAAACGTCCTTCAGGACGTCAGTGTCGAGCAGACCGGTCGACGCCCATTCCTGGATGTCCGGGCCTTTGATCTGAGCAACGCCCGGCGGGTTGCCGGCTACCGCACGGCTTTTCAACACGGTCATGGCAGTCGCACCGCCACCGCCGGCGACAGCGCCGTCTTTCCAGGTGAAACCGTCTTTCTCGACTTGTGCCTTGAGCACATCGACGGCAGCTTTTTCGCCACCGGACGTCCACCAATGCACGACTTCCACCGAACCTTTGGATTCGGCAGCGGAAACACTCAGGGGCAGCACAGCGAGCGGGAACAGGGAGGCGACAGAAATGACAGTAGCGAGGCGAGAAATCGCATTCATCTGAGATGTACCTTTCTTGTTGTTATGCATGCAAGTCTGGTGCTTGCGCTGCACACGAGTTTAAACAGAGCGTTTCCCCCCGCAGGTAACGAAGGGACGCGCGAATGTCACCACATGGTTACACAGGAACGCTTCGGGACAGTTGTGCCAGAGCACTGGCCATGCTCGGCGCCAGCGGCAGACGCGGAATCAGCACGGCCTGCCAGGCGTGGTACAGATCCGGTTTGCCCGCCCAGATATCGGCACTTGGACGGTTTTGCGGATCCAGTTCGTGATGCCAGCTGCCGTCGCAGCGGTCGATAAAATGCGTATCGCAAAATTCCCAGAACAGGCGATACCAGCTTTCGTATTGCGCATCGCCGGTGCGTTTGAGCAAGGCACTGGCGGCAGCGCTGGCCTCGGCGTGAGTCCAGTGCAGGCGATGGCGAACCACGGCCTTGTTGTCCCAGTCGAGGGTGTAGACGATGCCCGGCGCACCATCGACGTCCCAGCCATGGCGGCAGTTTTGTTCGAACAGCTTTTGCGCATCAGTGGCCAGCCAGCCGGGGGTGAGCATGCCGGCCTGGACCCGCGCCGCTTCGAGGTGCAGCAGCAGCCGCGCCCACTCGAAACCGTGGCCCGGCGTGGTGCCGTACGGGCGGAAGCCGTCGGCAGGATTGTCATGGTTGTATTCGCGCAACGGTTGCCAGTCGCGGTCGAAATGCTCGATCACCAGGTAATCGTTGGCGGCGGCGTGCCCGTGAATCACCCGCTCGACGATGCGTTGCGCACGCACCAGCCAGCGCGGGTCTTCGGTGACATCGGCCAGCGCAAGGAACGCTTCGGTGGCGTGCATGTTGCTGTTGGCGCCGCGATAGGCTTCTTCTTCGCGCCAGTCGCGGTTGAAGAATTCGCGCATGGCGCCCTCTTCTTCGCTCCAGAAATATGTGTCGATGATGTCGATGGCGTCATCCAGCAACGCCTGCGCGCCGGGGCGTTGCGCGACCACCGCGGAACTGGCTGCGAGGGCCACGAAAGCATGCAGATAAGCGTTCTTGCCGGTATTGCCGTCACGGTGTTCGGCAACAGCGAACCAACCGCCGTGCAGCGCATCGCGCAACGGGCCGCGCAGGGCCGCAATGCCGTGATCGACCAGCTCGGCGAATCCTGGCAGACCCTGAATGTGGGCCATGGCGAAGCTGTGGGTCATGCGCGCAGTGTTCATGGTTTCGGCTTGCGCGCCGGCCTGGAGCTGGCCGCGCTCATCGAGATTGCCAAAGCCTTCGGGCAGTCGCGAAGCCTTGGCAAATGCCAACAGGCGCAGGCCTTCGTCGGCGAGCCATTGCTGGTGGGCAGGAGCATTCAGCCAACTGCTGAAGCCCGGATTGAAGTGATCCATGGGTGGCCTTTTTTGTTGTTATGACTGCGGGCAGTCTAAACAACGGGCCGGGGACGGCTTGTAACGAAGGAGGCGGCTTTTGTCACCAGTCGGTGACATTAAGATCAATCCGCCGAACGCGGCAATTGCAGGGTCACACGCAATCCGCCTTCACGAAGATTCTGCAACGTCACCTCACCGCCATGGCTATGAGCAATGTTGCGGGCGATCCCCAAACCGAGACCGTATCCTTGCTGCTGCCCCGCCAACCGGAAGTGCGGTTCGAACACCTGCTCCAGCCGCTGCTCCGGGACGCCCGGACCTTCATCGTCGACATGCAGCACGAACGCACTCTCGTCATCATCGATATGCAGATGGGCGTTCTGTCCGTACTTCAGCGCATTGTCGATCAAGTTGCCGATGCAGCGCTTGAGCGCCAGTGGCTTGCCCGGATACGGCGCCAGCGCCCGCCCCTGCTGGGTCACGCGGCCATTGCCGTTGGGCGCCAGATACGGCTCCACCAGACAGTCGAGCACATGATTGAGATCCACCGGCTCGATGTTTTCGTGGATATCGGTGTCCTTCACGCATTGCAGCGCGCCTTTGACCAGCAGCTCCAGCTCATCCAGATCGCGGCCGAACTTGGTTTGCAGCTGTTCGTCTTCCAGCAGTTCGACCCGCAGACGCAGACGAGTGATCGGCGTGCGCAGGTCATGGGAAATCGCGCTGAACAACTGACTGCGCTCGGTCAGGTAACGGCTGATGCGCTCGCGCATGGTGTTGAAGGCGCGCCCCACCTCCACCACTTCGCTGCCGCCGCCCTCGGCCACCGGCTCGACGTCGGCGCCCAGCGACAAGTCCCGCGCAGCACGCGCCAGACGCTTGAGCGGCCGGCTCTGCCAGTGCACCAGCAGGCCGATGAACAACAACAGAAAACCGCTGGTGAAGACGATGAACCACACCTGCTGGGTCGGCAGGCCTTGTTCTTCAAGACTGGTGTAGGGCTCGGGCAGCAGCGAGGCGATGTACAGCCACTCACCGGGCGCCAACTGGATCTGGGTCACCAGCACCGGTGGATTCACCGGCTCCAGGGTCAGCGCGTAATGCGCCCAAGAGCGCGGCAGCTCATCGAGTTTCAACCCGGCGTTGAAGATCCGTAAGTCATCGGGGCTGACGAAGGTCACCAGGATGTCGGTGTCCTGGCCCAGCGACTGGCGCAACACTTCATCCACCGCTTTCAACACCGCTGCCTTGCGCGGCGTTACCGGCAGCACTTCCATGCCCAGCGGTTTGTCATTCAGCGTCACCACAAAACGCGTGCCGCCCATGCTGCGCAATTGGTCGAGCACCAGCGGCCGATAAGCCACCGGCAACGAGCGGAAATAACTGACGCTGGCCGTCATCGAATGGGCAAGGCTGCGGGCGCTGGTGACCAGGCCTTCGAGCTGGGTCGCACGCAATTGGGACACCCAGATCACGCTGGACAGCGTCTGGGCGAACAACACCGCGAGCAACGTCAGCAGCAACATCCGGCCGAGCAGCGAACGCGGCATCGGCACTTTGCGCGCGGTGGTGCGCAGGAACTCAGTGACCATTGCCGGCAACCACATTGGCTGCCAGCTGGTAGCCGCTGCCGCGCACGGTGCGGATCAGTCGCGGCGGTTTTTCGGTGTCGCGCAGACGCTGACGCAAGCGGCTGACGGCCATGTCAACGATGCGATCAAGGGGCATCAGGTCGCGGCCACGGGTGGCGTTGCCGATGGTGTCGCGGTCGAGGATTTCCTGAGGGTGATCGAGGAACAGCTTCAACAGGGCGAAGTCGGCGCCGGACAGAATCACTTCCTCGCCGTCGGTGTGAAACAGCCGATGGCTGACCATGTCCAACCGCCATTCATCAAACGCCAGCACTTCACTGCCGCCGCGTTCCTGACCGAATTGGGCGCGGCGCAGCAGGGCCTTGATCCGGGCTTGCAGTTCGCGGGGGCTGAAAGGTTTGCCGAGGTAGTCGTCGGCGCCGAGCTCCAGACCGATGACCCGGTCAGCTTCGTCGGAACTGGCGGTGAGCATGATGATCGGCACCTGGGCCTGACGCGGATGCTGACGCACCCAGCGGCACAGGCTGAAGCCGTCTTCATCGGGCAGCATCACGTCAAGAATCACCAGATCGCTCGGCGCCTCGTTCAGCGCCTGGCGGAAACTGGCGCCGTCGGCCGTGGCCCGTACCTGAAAACCCGCGCGGGTCAGGTAGGTTTCCAGCAACTCGCGTATCTCCTGGTCGTCATCGACCAACAAAATCGACTTGTTGACTGAACTCACTTCGAAGGCATCCTTGTTGTTGGAATTGGGCGGATTATGCCTGATGTGTAGACCGTTCGTTCCCACGCTCTGCGTGGGAATGTATCAAGGGACACTCCGCGTCCAGTGACGCGGAGCGTCACGGGCGGCATTCCCACGCGGACGGTTCGACGTGGGAACGATTTTCAGCCTTCCTGTTCGAGCGCCACGCCGGCACCGACGAGACCGGAATACGGCGCCGTCACCAGCCACACCGGAATCCCCTTGAAGTAATCGCTCATGCAGCCCTTGTCGGCAAAGCTGCGGGCGAAACCGCTTTCGAGGAAGAAATCGGCAAAGCGCGGGATCACGCCGCCAACGATATAAACCCCACCGCGACCGCCAGTGGTCAGCACGTTGTTGCCGGCCACGCGACCGAGCCAGCAGCAAAACTGCTCCAGCACTTCCAGGGCAATCGGGTCGCCTGCGAGGCCCGCCGCAGTGATCGCTTCCGGTGTATCCAGCTTGGGTTCATGGCCATCCACGGCGCAGATCGCTCGGTACACCCGAGGCAAGCCACCGCCGCTCAATGCGGTTTCCGCACTGACGTGGCCGATTTCGTTATGGATGTGCTGCCACAATTGGGTTTCACGCACACTGCCCAGCGGCAGATCGACATGCCCCCCCTCCCCCGGCAACGCAGCAAACCGGCCTTCGCCCAGATCGAGCAACGTGCCGACGCCCAGGCCTGTGCCCGGGCCGATCACCACCGCCGGACGCAACGGCTCAGGCGCACCTTCACAGACCACGCGGAATTCACCGGGCTGCAAACGGGTCATGCCCAGCGCCATGGCGGAGAAGTCGTTGATCAACAACAACTGCTCGACCTGCAACGCCTGGCAGAACGCCTTGCGACTCAGGCGCCAGTGGTTGTTGGTGAACTTGAATTCGTCGCCACTGACAGGACCTGCCACCGACAGGCACACCGAACCGATGGCGCCCGGCGCCAGGCCGAGCCCGCTCAGGTAGAGGCTGATCGCCTCTTCCGGGCAGGCATGGTCGGCCGTGGCCAGCACCTGCACCGATTCGAGCTGCTGATCTTTCCACAACGCGAACCGCGCGTTGGTGCCTCCGATATCACCGACCAAAGCCAGTTTCAATTAAGCGTCTCCAGGGCAGAAGTGAAGGCGCTGGCGCCCTGCTCCGCCGAGCTGAAGGCCAAACGCATGAAGCCAAACAGTTCGCGCCCGCTGCCGATGTTGTTGCCCAACAGGCCTTTGGCGGGTTCGCGCGCTGCGAATTCGGCGGCGTCGACCTTGAGTTCCAAAGTGCCTTTGACGCCATCGACGCGGATGATATCGCCCTCTTGCACGCGCGCCAAAGCACCGCCCACATAAGCTTCCGGGCTGACGTGAATGGCCGCCGGGATTTTCCCCGAGGCGCCGGACATGCGCCCGTCCGTCACCAGTGCAACTTTGAAGCCGCGGTCCTGCAGCACGCCGAGGAACGGCGTCATCTTGTGCAGTTCCGGCATGCCGTTGGAGCGCGGGCCCTGGAAGCGCATCACCGCAACGAAATCCTTCTCCAGCAAACCGGCCTTGAAGGCGTCGGCCAGGTCCTGTTGATCCTGGAACACCATGGCCGGTGCTTCGACGATCTGGTTTTCCAGTGCCACGGCGGACACCTTCATCACGCCACGACCGAGGTTGCCTTCCATCACCCGCAATCCGCCCTCTGCCGAGAACGCACGAGCCACCGGACGCAGGATGTTTTCGTCGAGGCTGTCGGTCGGGCCTTCGCGCCACACCAGTTTGCCGTTATCCAGGAAAGGTTCCTTGGTGTACTGGCTCAAGCCGTGGCCGAGCACGGTGTTGACGTCTTCGTGCAGCAGGCCGGCTTCGAGCAGTTCGCGGATCAGGAACGACATGCCGCCCGCCGCCTGGAAGTGGTTGATGTCAGCCTTGCCGTTCGGATAAACGTGGCTCAGGGTCGGCACGACTTCGGAGAGGTCGGCCATGTCCTGCCAGGTCAGTTGAATGCCCGCCGCCATGGCGATGGCCGGCATGTGCAGGGTGTGGTTGGTCGAGCCGCCGGTGGCATGCAGCGCGACGATCGAGTTGACCAGCGCCTTCTCGTCGACGATTTCGCCAATCGGCATGAAGTTGCCATTCTGCTTGGTCAGGCGCGTGACCTGATGCGCGGCTTCGCGGGTCAGGGCGTCACGCAGCGGCGTGTTCGGGTTGACGAAAGAGGCGCCCGGCAAGTGCAGGCCCATGACTTCCATCAGCAACTGGTTGGTGTTGGCGGTGCCATAGAACGTGCAGGTGCCCGGGCTGTGGTAGGACTTCATTTCCGATTCCAGCAGCTCTTCGCGGGTCGCCTTGCCTTCGGCGTACTTCTGCCGCACGTCGGCTTTTTCCTTGTTGGAAATCCCCGAGACCATCGGCCCGCCCGGCACGAAAATCGTCGGCAGGTGACCGAAACGCAGCGACCCCATCATCAGGCCAGGCACGATCTTGTCGCAGATGCCGAGCATCAGCGCGCCGTCGAACATGTTGTGCGACAGCGCCACCGCCGTCGACATCGCGATCACTTCGCGGCTCGGCAGGCTCAGCTCCATGCCCGGCTCGCCCTGGGTCACGCCGTCGCACATGGCAGGCGTACCGCCGGCGAACTGGCCGACCGAGCCGATTTCGCGCAGGGCGTTCTTGATCTGTTCAGGGAAGACTTCGTACGGCTGGTGCGCCGAGAGCATGTCGTTATATGACGAAACAATGGCGATGTTCGCCGAGTTCATCATCCGCAGGCTGTGCTTGTCTTCGCTGCCGCATCCGGCCACCCCGTGGGCGAAGTTTGCGCATTGCAGCTTGCCGCGCATCGGCCCGTCGGTTGCAGCGCCGCGAATCAGCGCAAGGTAAGCCTGACGCGTGGCGCGGCTGCGGGCGATAAGCCGTTCGGTGACCTCAAGAACGCGGGGATGCATGTGTAGAACTCCAGGCTAACGGATGTGGCGACCTGATTGTCTATGCTGACCAAAGCGCCCGCACGTGTGGGATGACGGGCGGTTTCCTTGACCATTCGGACCAGTTGATTCAGGTCACTCGTTGTAGATAAAACAAAATATTGCCACTAAAAAGGCTTGTTTTCTATTTTTATGCGAATAATCTTGTAATTCCAACAACAAAACGACGGCGGCGCTGTTCAATGACTCTTCGAATCGCAATCAATGGTTTTGGCCGCATCGGCCGTAATGTCCTGCGCGCACTGTATACCCAAGGCTATCGTCAGGATTTGCAGATCGTTGCCATCAACGATCTGGGCGACAGCGCGATCAATGCGCATCTGCTCAAGTACGACACCGTTCATGGCACGTTCGACGCCGAAGTTGCCCATGACAACGAGAGCCTGACCGTCAACGGCGACCGCATTTCGGTCAGCGCCATCCGCAACCCGGCCGACCTGCCATGGGCCGCGGAAAAGATCGATGTGGTGTTCGAATGCACCGGTCTGTTCACCGACCGGGCCAAAGCCGCCGCGCATATTACCGCCGGCGCACGCAAAGTGATCATCTCGGCCCCGGCCAAAGGCGCCGATGCCACCGTCGTTTACGGCGTGAACCACGACATTCTGCGCCAGTCGCACCAGATCATTTCCAACGCCTCGTGCACCACCAACTGCCTGGCCCCGGTGGCCCAGGTGCTGCACCGCGAACTGGGCATCGAAAGCGGTCTGATGACCACCATCCACGCCTACACCAACGACCAGAACCTGACCGACGTCTACCACACCGACCCGTACCGCGCCCGCTCCGCCACCCAGAACATGATCCCGAGCAAGACCGGCGCCGCCGAAGCCGTGGGCCTGGTGCTGCCGGAACTGGCGGGCAAGCTGACCGGCATGGCCGTGCGCGTGCCGGTGATCAATGTGTCGCTGGTGGACCTGACCGTACAGCTGAAGCGCGAAGCCTCGGCCGATGAAGTGAACGCGCTGATGAAAGCTGCGAGCCAGCATTCGAAGATCCTCGGCTACAACACCCTGCCGCTGGTATCGAGCGACTTCAACCACAACCCGCTGTCGTCGATCTTCGATGCCAACCACACCAAATCCAGCGGCAAACTGCTGAAAGTGCTGGCCTGGTACGACAACGAGTGGGGCTTCTCCAACCGCATGCTCGATAACTGCCTGGCGCTGTGCAACGCGGAATAAAACGCCTACCCCCTGTGGGAGCGGGCTTGCTCGCGAATGCGATGGGTCAGTCGACATATTTATTGCCTGACACGACACTTTCGCGAGCAAGCCCGCTCCCACAGAGTTGATTTCAATCTGAAATCAACACTTGACCACTCGAGCGGATGATAAGCATTATCATTCGCTCGAAATGGATCAGGTCTTCCCGTGAGTCAATCACACTTCAACCACGTCTTCCTCGCCCAGCGCACGTCGCTGCTGCGGACCCTGGAACGGATGGTCAATAACCCCAGCACCGCCGAAGACCTGTTGCAGGAAACCTACCTGCGCGTCACCCGGGCGCTGAGCGAACGGGCCATCGATCACCTTGAACCCTTTGTCTTCCAGACCGCGCGCAACCTGGCGCTGGACCATTTGCGTGCGCGCAAGATTCACTCACGCACCATGGTCGACGACGTGCCGCAGGACGTGGTGCACAGCGTCGCCGCCCCCACCAGCAGCGCCGAAGACGCCGCCCACGCCGAACAATTGCTGGAGCGCCTGAACGTGAGCCTCGCTGAACTCAGCCCCCGCCAACAGCAAATCTTCATCCTCAGCCGCCTGCACGGGCACAGTTATCAGGAAATCGCCGAAGAACTGAGCGTGTCCCTCAGCACGGTGCAGAAAGAACTCAAACTGATCATGACCATTTGCATCGGTGTCGCCGAACGCTTGAATGGCGACTGATGCTGTAGGTTTTTTGTAAGGGCCAGGATCGACTGCACTGATCATCGGGCTTTGTTACCCTTGCCCGACGTTTACGCTTCACTAAAAAACAGCCGTGCACAGACACTGCCGAGGAAACACCGTGACGGACATCCACCGCTCCCCTTCGCCTTCATCGGCGCAGGACGCCGCCAGCGCAATGGACCAGGCTCTGGACTGGCTCATCGTGCTCGGCAGTCCGGACGAGGAGCAGACCCGGCAATTCCATGCCTGGCTGGCGGCCGATCCGTTGAACGCCGAGGCGTTCGCCAAGGCCCAGGCAATCTGGGACGGCCCGCAGATCGTCCAGTGCGCGCAGAACCTTGCGGCCAAACCGAAGAAAGTCAGCATCCTCACTCGTTTGCGTCCGCACTGGAAACCACTGGCCACTGCCGCGGTGCTGCTGCTCGGCCTGTTCAACTTCAGCAACCTGCCGATGCGTTTGCAGGCCGATCACCTGACCGTGGTCGGCGAGCGTCAGCGCTTGCAGCTCGAGGACGGTTCGAAAGTCCTGCTCAACACCAATTCCGCGTTCTCCAGCACGATCAACGATCGGCAGCGAGTTGCGCGCCTGTATCAGGGCGAAGCGTTTTTCGAGATTCCGGCCAGCCGCAACCAGCCACTGGAAATCGACGCCGGCCCGGTGAAAGCCAGCGTACGCGATACCGCATTCGCCGTACGTTATCTGGACGGCGTGGCGCAGGTGCGGGTGCAGCGTGGCGATGTCGATCTGCGGGCGACCCGTGACGATGCACGGGTGCGGCTGTCCGCCGGGGAAAGCATCCGCATCGGTCCCAACGGTTTCGACCGCCCGGCCAAGGTCGACGCCGCCACCGATCTGGCCTGGGTGCAAGGTCGGCTGATCTTCGAGAACTGCCCGCTGAATCAGGTGCTGGCCGAACTGCGCCGCTACTATCCGGGCTTCATCATCAACACCAACGAACAGTTGGCCGATGTTGCCGTCACCGGCAATTACCGTCTCGACCAGCCGCTGGACGTGGTGCGTTCGCTCGCTCACATCACCTCGGCCAAGCTTCGGGAATTCCCGGCGCTGGTGATCCTGAACTAAATGAGAATTATTTTTACTCGATAGCCAAAGCTCTTTCGTCTCGTTATAGCCAATGCAATTGATTCGCATCTCGCGAGATCAATCAGCACCTATAAAGATTCGTGCGACACGGAGCGCTATCGATGTCCTCACGCCTTACCCGCCAGACTTCTTCCCCTTCCCGCGTGCTGTCGCTGCTGACCGCCGCCATCCTGATGGCCGGCACCGCGCCGCTGATGGCCGCCCCCGAACAACCGGCGCGCAACATGGGCGATTACTCGTTCGCCATCGGCCAGCAGCCGCTGGTGTCGGCGCTCAACGCGTTCACCGCTGTCACGGGCTGGCAGGTCGGTTTGCCGGCGGAACTGGGTCAAGACGTGTCGTCGCCGGGCGTGCGCGGTTCGCTGCCACCGGAAAAAGCCCTGGAGCGCCTGTTGGTGGGGACCAACCTGAGCTTCCGCAAACTGAGCAACAGCAACGTCGTGCTGGAAAAGCGCGCCAGCAGCGGCGCACTTAACCTCGATCAAGTGACCATCAGCGCCACCCGTCAGGAACAGTCGGTGAACAGCGTGCCCAGCACCGTCACCGTGCACACCCGCGAAGAACTCGACCGCAACAACGTCAACACCATCAAGGATCTGGTGCGCTACGAGCCGGGCGTGTCCGTCGGCGGCGCCGGCCAGCGCGGCGGGATCAGCGGCTACAACATTCGCGGCATCGACGGTGATCGCATCCTGACTCAGGTCGACGGCGTCGAAGTGCCGGACGGTTTCTTCAATGGCCCGTACGCCAAGACCCAGCGCAATTACGTTGACCCTGAAATCGTCAAACGTGTCGAAATCCTTCGCGGCCCGGCCTCGGTGCTGTACGGCAGCAACGCCATCGGCGGCGCCGTCAGCTACTACACCCTCGACCCGGACGACATCATCAAGCCCGGCAAAGACGTCGGCGCCCGCCTGAAAACCGGCTACAGCTCCGCCGACGAGAGCTGGCTGAAATCCGCCACCGTCGCCGGTCGCGCCGAGCAGTTCGACGGTTTGCTGCATTACAGCCAGCGCGACGGTCATGAAACCGATTCCTACGGCAGCAACAACGGCACGGGCCTGGAGCGCACCGCCGCCAACCCGGAGGACGTGAAAGCGACCAACGTGCTGGCCAAGCTCGGCTGGAACTACAACGAAGGTTCGCGCCTGGGCCTGACCTACGAAAAGTACAAGGATGATCGCGACACCGATCAGAAAAGCGCTTACGGCGGCCCGTACTTCAACGGTGCCCCGACCATTCCGAACAGCGTGCTGCCCGGCGGCATGTACCAGTGGCGCACCGGCAACGACACCATCACCCGCGAGCGCTTCGGCCTGGAGCACAGCTTCGAGTTGAACAGCCTGCTGGCGGACAACGTGAAGTGGAGCCTCAACCACCAGACCGCCAAGACTGACCAGAGCACCGACGAGTTCTACTACCCGATGACCCGTAAAGTGCTGCGCACCCGCGACACGATCTACGAGGAAAAACAGTGGGTGTTCGATGCGCAACTGGACAAGGCCTTCGCCATCGGTGACACCGATCACGTGCTGACCTACGGCACCACGATCAAACAGCAGAAGGTCACCGGCTCGCGCAGCGGCGACGGCAAGTGCCTGGCAATCGGTCGCGGCTGCACCGCCATCGGCGCTACCAGTGCGGCCGACGTGCTGAAGAAGTCCAGCGACTTCCCGGACCCGACCATCAATACCTACAGCCTGTTCGCCCAGGATCAGATCAGCTGGAACAAATGGACCTTCCTGCCGGGCCTGCGCTACGACTACACCCAGCTCAAGCCGCACATCACCCAGGAGTTCCTCAACACCGTGGCCGCCGACGGCAACGGTACGGTCAGCGATGAGAACAAGACCTGGCATAAAGTCTCGCCGAAATTCGGCCTGACCTACGCCCTGACCGACAACTACACCTGGTACGGCCAGTACGCCGAAGGCTTCCGCACCCCGACCGCAAAAGCGCTGTACGGCCGCTTCGAGAACAGCACCACCGGCTACAACGTGGCGCCGAACCCGGACCTGGAACCGGAAAAAAGCAAAAGCTATGAAACCGGTCTGCGCGGCAACTTCGAGCAAGGCTCGTTCGACGTGGCGGTGTTCTATAACCAATACCGCGATTTCATCAACGAAGACGCCGTCACCCCGGGATATAGCGAGCTGACGTTCCAGTCCAGCAACATCAAGCACGCCACCATCAAGGGTGCTGAAGTCAAAGGTCGCCTGAACCTGGATTCCTTCGGCGCACCGCAAGGCCTGTACACCCAGGGTTCGATTGCCTATGCCTACGGTCGCAACAACGACAACGGCGAGCCGTTGAACAGCGTCAACCCGCTGACCGGCGTGTTCGGCCTCGGTTACGACCAGGACAACTACGGCGGCTTGCTGAGCTGGACCGTGGTCAAGAAGAAGGATCGCGTCGACGACAGCAACTTCAAGTCGCCGGACGGCGTCAGCAGCCAGTTCAAGACTCCGGGCTTCGGCATTCTCGATCTGACCGGCTATTACAAAGTCACCGACGACGTCACCGTCAGCGGCGGTCTCTACAACCTGACCGACAAGAAGTACTGGCTGTGGGATGACGTGCGCGGTTACGACAGCGTCGGCGAAGCCTCGGTGACACAACCGGCGAACCTCGATCGCCTGACCCAGCCGGGTCGCAACTTCGCGATCAATCTGGTCTGGGATATCTGATCCGGATGACCTCACGGCGCGTGTGCATTGCCGCGCCGTGAGTTTTTTTACTGTCCGGCGCTTGCCCGTACGTCTCGTTATCAAGCGCCTCTTCTTTTCAAGGACATCTCATGAGCACCCCGGAAAAAGCCCTGCGTTCGCAACGTCTGAACCAGATCACCCACGAGCCGCACAGCAAGCTCGATGCGCTGGTCAAGGCTCACGCGCCGTTCGAGACCCGCGCCAATTTCGCCCGCTTCGTGGTCGCGCAGTACCTGTTCCAGTCGGAACTGGTGTCGCTGTACAACGATGCCGAACTCACCGCCATCGTCCTTGACCTGCCGGCCCGCTGCCGCGCCGAAGCGGCCAGGGCCGATCTCGCGGATCTGGACACCGAAGTGCCTGCACCCGTCGCCGGTGCGGTGAAAAATCCGAGCAAGGCCCGCGCCCTGGGCTGGATTTTCGTGTCGGAGGGTTCCAAGCTCGGCGCCGCGTTTCTGATCAAACGCGCTGTCGCGCTGGACCTGAGCGAAACCTTCGGCGCCCGTCACCTGGGCGAACCTGAAGGCGGTCGTGCCGAAGGCTGGAAGCGTTTTGTGCGCACCCTCGATTCGCTGCAATTCAGCGCTGAAGAGGAAGCCGAAGTGGAGCAAGGCGCGATTGATGCGTTTAACCGCTTCACGGTGCTGCTGGAACAGGCTTACTCGACTGAAGCCGAACCGGCCTGATCCCAGCCACACCGTAAACCCTGTGGGAGCTGGCTTGCCAGCGATGACGGCGTGTCAGACAACATCCCTGTCGACTGACCGGACGCTATCGCTGGCAAGCCAGCTCCCACAAGGAATTGCGTAAGTCTGTAAGATTCCCACCCTGTCACATAAGCCTCTCGCTGAGCCCATGCCCCAACCCGCCTCCTCCCGACTCGCCCGCCTGCTGTTCGGCCTGCTCGCCTATGTCAGCCTCGGCATCGGCCTGATCGCCATCGTCGTGCCCGGCCTGCCGACCACCGAGTTCATCCTGCTCGCCGCCTGGGCGGCCACCCGCAGTTCGCCGCGCCTGAGCGCCTGGCTGGAAAACCATCGGCTGTTTGGCCCGATCCTGAGCAACTGGCGCAACGGCAAGATCATCGCCCGCAAGGCCAAGGTCAGCGCCACGCTCAGCATGCTGCTGTGCGCAACCCTGATGCTGGTGATGCTCGAACATGGCTGGCCGGTCTATCTGGCGATCGCCGGCATGACAATGGGCAACCTTTGGATATGGTCACGCCCGGAGTCTTTGCCGAAGATTTCCTGATTTTTCCCTTCTTTTCAGGGCATTTGCCCGCGCAAACGTTTTGCCTTGACCGTTCGTCGGCATACGACTCATGCGCCCTCGCCCCGCGCCGATGAGCATGGAATGGCGCTGAATGGATTTGGCAAACCGGGCACCTCCCTGCCCCGTAGCCAACCGTTCATTCATTCGCGAGAACACCCCCATGTTCGACTCCCTGTCCATTCGCCTGAAAATCGTCCTGCTGTCCGGGCTGTGCCTGCTCGGCGTGGTTGCGCTGATCGTCGGCATCAACCTCTACCAGACCAACCAGAACGACAAGCTGGTCAGCGACTCGAGCAGCAAGATGCTCACCGCCAGCGTGCAGAACCTGCTGCAGGCCAAGGCTGCCGAGCAGGCGGTACAGGTACAGAAAACCTTCGGTGAGAGCCTGCTGGTGATCACCGCCCTGGCCGACCAGATCAAGGACATGCGCATCATGGCCGCCAAGCGTTCGCTGGACGCCGGGGCCTTGCGTGAAGAACTGAACCAGAGCCTGAAAACCGCCTTCGAGCGCAACAGCAAGGTGCTCGGCATCTGGCTGGCCTTCGAACCCAACGGCCTGGACGGCAAGGACAGCGAATTCGCCAACGATGCCGCGCGCCAGTCCAACGAGGCGGGACGCTTCGCCAGTTACTGGAGCCGTGCTGCGGGTCCGGCGCTGAACACGATCATGGTCGAAGACGACATGAACAAGACCACCCTCAGCCTCAGCGGCACGCCTTACAACAGCTGGTACACCTGCCCTCGCGACAACAAGCGCACCTGCCTGCTCGACCCTTACGCCGACACCGTGGGCGGCAAGGAAATGCTCATGACCACCATTTCCGTGCCACTGCTGGTGGACGGCAAGACCATCGGCGTGGTCGGCATCGACATTGCCCTCGATGCGCTGCAAGCGGCGGCCGTGGGTTCCCAGCGTGACCTGTTCAACGGTGCCGGGCACATGCTGATCGTCTCCGGCAGCGGCGTACTCGGCGCCTACAGCACCGACGCGACCAAGGTCGGCAAAGGCATCGCCGAAACCCTCGGTGCCGAAGGCAAGGACATCCTGCAACTGCTGAGCGCCGGCACGCCGAAGATTCTCGAACAGGGCGATCTGATCCGCGCCGTGTACCCGGTCGATCCCATCGGCAATTCCCGGGCCTGGGGCGTGGTCATCGACCTGCCGAAACAAGTACTGCTGACCGACTCGGTCAAGCTGCAGGCGGTGCTCGACGATGCACAGAAAACCGGCATGATTACCGCGTTGTCGGTGGCCGTGATCGCCGGTCTGATCGGCCTGCTGCTGATCTGGCTCACCGCCTCCGGTGTGACCCGCCCGATCAACAGCGTCGCCGAAATGCTGAAGAACATCGCCAGCGGTGAAGGCGACCTGACCCAGCGTCTGAATTACAGCAAGAAGGATGAACTGGGCGAACTGGTGAACTGGTTCAACCGCTTCCTCGACAAGCTGCAACCGACCATCGCCCAGATCAAACAGAGCATCACCGAGGCCCGTGGCACCGCCGATCAATCGTCGGAAATTGCCCGCCAGACCAGCGAAGGCATGCAGGTGCAGTTCCGCGAGATCGATCAGGTTGCAACCGCATCCAACGAAATGAGCGCCACCGCCCACGACGTGGCCAACAGCGCCTCGAATGCGGCCAATGCGGCCAAAGGCGCCGACCAGTCGGCCAAGGACGGGATGTCGATCATCGAGCGCAGCACCCGCGACATCAATCAACTGGCCGATGAAGTCAGCAAAGCGGTGACCGAAGTCGAAGAGCTGGCGGTCAACAGCGAGCAGATCGGTTCGGTACTGGAAGTGATCCGCAGCATCGCCGAACAGACCAACCTGCTGGCGCTGAACGCCGCGATCGAAGCGGCCCGTGCCGGTGAAAGCGGTCGTGGTTTTGCGGTGGTGGCCGACGAAGTCCGTAACCTCGCCAAGCGCACTCAGGATTCGGTGGAAGAAATCCGCGTGGTCATCGAACGCATCCAGACCGGCACCCGTGGGGTGGTCGCGACCATGCATTCGAGCCAGACCCAGGCCCACAACAACGCCGGGCAGATCCGCCAGGCCGTGGACGCCCTCGGCAAGATCAGCGACGCGGTCACCGTGATCAGCGACATGAACCTGCAGATCGCCAGCGCCGCCGAACAGCAGAGCGCGGTGGCCGAAGAGGTCAATCGCAACGTCTCGGCGATCCGCACCGTCACCGAGACCCTGACCGAACAGGCCACCGAATCGGCGGCGATCAGCAGCCAGCTCAACGCCCTCGCCAGCCAGCAAATGAAATTGATGGATCAGTTCCGCGTCTAGAAAATCACTGTCATCCCTTGTGGGAGCTTGCCTGCAAGCGATGGCGGTGGATCAGTCGATACATCTATCGGTAGACACTCCGCTATCGCTTGCAGGCAAGCTCCCACAGGGATTTGTGTTGACTAGAGAGATTAGGGTTTTCATCTAACTCGATATTCTTTTGCACTATGATCAGGCCCTCTTCCGGAGGGCCTTCGATGACTGATCTGCTCACGTCCATTCAAGCCGCACTCGGCTTGTCCCCCACGCCGATTCCGTTCACCGGCGAGGGCGCCCTGCCCTCGGCGTTTGCCGTTACTGACCTTGCCTGCGCGAGCATTGCCGCTGCCGGGCAAGCCGTCGCCGAACTGCTTCAGCAGCAGACCGGCCACTTGCCCGGCGTAGAAGTCGACCGCCGCCTCGCCTCGTTCTGGTTCGCCACCTCGCTGCGGCCGATCGGCTGGGAAGTGCCGCCGCTGTGGGATCCGGTCGCCGGCGACTACGCAACCCGAGATGGCTGGATTCGCCTGCACACCAACGCCCCGCATCACCGCGCCGCCGCTGAAAGGGTGCTCGGCGCCTGTGCCGACCGCGCGGCGATGGCGGCGAAAGTCGCGCAATGGGCCAGTGCCGATCTGGAGCAAGCGGTGGTCGAGGCCAAGGGTTGCGCGGCTGAAATGCGCAGTTGGGAACAGTGGCAAAAACATCCCCAAGGATTGGCGGTGAATGCCGAACCCTTGGTGCATTTCAGTGATGAGAAAGACGAAAGTCGTCAACTCTGGCAAGGCTCTGTGGCGCAGCCATTGGCCGGGCTCAAAGTGCTCGATTTGACCCGCGTCCTTGCCGGCCCGACCGCCAGCCGTTTTCTTGCAGGGCTGGGCGCCAACGTCCTGCGCATCGACCCGCCGACCTGGAACGAGCCCGGCGTGGTGCCGGAAGTGACCCTCGGCAAACGCTGTGCGCGACTGGATCTGCATCAACCGGCAGATCGTGCGGTGTTTGAAGGATTGCTCAAGGAGGCCGACATTCTGCTCCACGGCTATCGCGCCGATGCGCTTGAAAACCTCGGTTTTGGTGCCGAACGTCGTCGACAACTGGCACCGGGGCTGATCGACGTCTGCCTCAACGCCTACGGCTGGAGCGGCCCGTGGCAGAACCGCCGGGGCTTCGACAGTCTGGTGCAGATGAGCAGCGGGATTGCCGAGGCCGGGCAGCGCTGGAGGCAGGCGGACAAACCGACCCCGCTGCCGGTGCAGGCGCTGGACCATGCGACGGGGTATCTGATGGCGGCGAGTGTGATTCGGTTGCTGGCTGAAAGGCTGCGCAGTGGTCGAGGTGGATCGGCACGGTTATCGCTGGCGCGGACGGCGAAGTTGTTGGTTGAGCATGGGCCTGGGACTGACGAAGCGTTGCGTCCGGAAAATCCACAGGATCAAAGCTCGCTGGTGGAACAGACCCCCTGGGGGCCGGCGCATCGGCTACAAGCGCCGCTGCGTACTGCTGGAACGCCGTTGCAGTGGGCTTTGCCGGCGACTGAGTTGGGGTCGCATCAACCGCAGTGGCTCTGAGATTCGTGCGTGGTTTGAGATCGCTGCCCTCATCGGAACGCCCAGCGCCGCCAGATCAGCGCTCGCCAAAACTGTCGCCCGATGAAGGGCAACCTCACAGGGACAACACGCCGCTGTACAACCCGTAGGCCGCGAGCCCGGCCCCGGCAATGACGCAGGTAAAAATCCCCTTCTCAAACGTGGTGAACAGCGGCTCACCCTGCTCATGCTTGGCCTTGGCGAACAGAATCACCCCCGGCGCATACAGCAGCGCCGACAACAACAGGTATTTCACCCCGCCGGCATACAACAGCCACACCGCGTAACACAGCGCGATGCCGCCGATCAGCAGATCCTTGGTGCGTTCGGCGGAGGCATGTTCATAGGTTTCACCGCGCCCGCTGAGCAAAACCGCATAGGCCGCCGACCACAGGTACGGCACCAGGATCATCGACGAGGCCAGGTAAATCAGGCTGGTGTAGGTGCCGGCGGAAAACAGCGTGATCAGCAGGAAAATCTGAATCATCACGTTGGTCAGCCACAGCGCATTGACCGGCACATGGTTGGCGTTTTCCTTTTTCAGGAACGCCGGCATGGTCTTGTCCTTGGCCGTGGCAAACAGGATTTCGGCGCACAGCAGCGCCCACGACAGCAATGCACCGAGCAACGAAATCGCCAGGCCGATGCTGATCGCCAGCGCGCCCCACGGCCCGACGATGTGTTCCAGCACCGCCGCCAGCGACGGGTTCTGCAGGGTCGCCAGTTCCGGCTGACTCATGATCCCCAGCGACAGCACATTGACCAGCACCAGCAATGCCAGCACACCGATGAACCCGATCACCGTGGCCCGGCCGACGTCAGCCCGTTTCTCGGCCCGTGCCGAGTACACGCTGGCGCCTTCGATGCCGATGAACACGAACACCGTCACCAGCATCATGTTGCGCACCTGATCCATCACCCCGCCGAAATTCGGGTTGCTGTGGCCCCAGATGTCGCGGGTAAAAATGTCGGCCTTGAACGCCACGGCGGCGATGACGATGAACATGATCAGCGGCACGATCTTGGCCACTGTCGTCAGCTGGTTAATGAACGCGGCCTCCTTGATCCCGCGCATCACCAGAAAGTGCACGGCCCACAGCAGCACCGAGGCGCAGCCGATGGCAATCGGTGTGTTGCCCTGGCCGAACACCGGAAAGAAGTAACCGAGGGTGCTGAACAGCAATACGAAATAGCCGACGTTGCCCAGCCAGGCGCTGATCCAGTAACCCCACGCGGAAGAGAAACCCATGTAGTCGCCAAATCCGGCCTTGGCGTAGGCGTAGACGCCGGAATCCAGTTCCGGCTTGCGGTTGGCCAGAGTCTGGAACACGAACGCCAGGGTCAGCATTCCGATGGCGGTGATTCCCCAACCGATCAGGATTGCGCCGGCATCGGCACGAGCCGCCATGTTCTGCGGCAAAGAGAAAATTCCCCCGCCAATCATCGACCCCACCACCAGGGCGATCAGTGCGCCAAGGCGCAGTTTTTGGTTCGGTTGCGACATTCAAATCTCCTTGAAAGATGGGACGAGGTTTCATTTGTGACAACTATTAACTAACTGGCTAAAACTCGCTGACGTATTTCAGTTAATGCCAACAAACGCTCACTTATATATAGCCGATGACGCTAACGCCTAGCACATTCAGACAGTTCCGTGCGCTGATCCTGATAAATCGATTCTGTATTGAAAACAGATGTGAAAAATTTGCCAAAACCCGAAAAGCAACTAGCGTCATAACTCGAAAGCAATAGGATCCATTCCCAACAATATCGACCAAAGGCTTCTATGACGGGCCTTCCAGACAATAGCTTTATGCCTTCACTCGCTTCATAAGTCATTCATTAACAATGGAATGTGAGCATGCACTGATCTAAGTCAGCTGTTTGAAAAGCCAACAGATCTACGCTGTGAACTCTTCTCTCCTGCAATGGAGTCATGCAATGTCTGAAGCTCCCGGAAAACTACGACTAGGTGCACTGGTTGCATTGGTAGTCGGCTCAATGATCGGTGGTGGAATATTCTCTTTGCCACAAAACATGGCCGCCAGTGCCGACGTCGGCGCGGTACTGATTGGCTGGGCCATCACCGCAGTCGGCATGCTCACCCTCGCTTTCGTCTTTCAAACCCTCGCCAATCGCAAGCCTGACCTGGACGGCGGTGTCTACGCCTATGCCAAGGCCGGTTTCGGCGATTACATGGGTTTCTCTTCGGCCTGGGGCTACTGGATCAGTGCCTGGCTGGGCAACGTGGGGTACTTCGTTCTGCTGTTCAGCACCCTCGGGTATTTCTTTCCGGTTTTTGGGGAAGGCAACACTGTTGCTGCAGTGATCGGCGCCTCGGTCCTGCTGTGGGGCGTGCACTTCCTGGTGTTGCGCGGGATCAAGGAAGCGGCGTTCATCAACCTGGTGACCACCGTCGCCAAGGTCGTGCCACTGTTGCTGTTCGTACTGATCGCACTCTTCGCCTTCAAACTGGACATCTTCACCGCCGACATCTGGGGCCTGAAAAACCCGGACCTGGGCAGCGTGATGAACCAGGTGCGCAACATGATGCTGGTCACCGTGTGGGTGTTCATCGGCATCGAAGGCGCGAGCATCTTCTCGGCCCGGGCGGAAAAACGTTCGGACGTCGGTAAAGCCACCGTGATCGGTTTCATCACCGTGCTGCTGTTCCTGGTGCTGGTGAACGTGCTGTCGCTGGGCATCATGACCCAGCCGGAACTGGCCAAACTGCAGAACCCGTCGATGGCCGCCGTGCTGGAACACGTGGTCGGTCACTGGGGTGCGGTGCTGATCAGCGTCGGCCTGATCATCTCGCTGCTGGGGGCACTGCTGTCGTGGGTGCTGCTGTGCGCGGAGATCATGTTCGCCGCCGCCAAGGACCACACCATGCCGGAGTTCCTGCGCAAGGAGAACGCCAACCACGTACCGGCCAACGCCCTGTGGCTGACCAACGCGATGGTGCAGCTGTTCCTGGTCATCACCCTGTTCTCGGCCAGCACTTACCTGTCGCTGATCTACCTCGCCACGTCGATGATTCTGGTGCCGTACCTGTGGTCGGCGGCCTACGCCCTGCTGCTGGCGGTGCGCGGCGAAAGCTATGAAGGCTTCGCAGCCGAACGGCGCAAGGATCTGATCATCGGCGCCATCGCCCTGATCTACGCCGTGTGGCTGCTCTACGCCGGTGGCGTGAAGTACCTGCTGCTCTCGGCCCTGCTCTATGCGCCCGGCGCGATCCTGTTCGCCAAGGCCAAGCTCGAACTCAAACAACCGGTTTTCACCAACGTCGAGAAGCTGATTTTCGCCGCAGTGATCGTGGGTGCCCTGGTGGCGGCCTACGGTCTCTACGACGGCTTCCTGACTCTGTAATTGCCAAACGTTTTATCTCTGGAGGATCACTGAAATGACCACGGAAAAAGTTAAGTACGGCGTCCATTCCGAAGCCGGCAAACTGCGCAAAGTCATGGTCTGCTCCCCAGGTCTGGCCCATCAGCGGCTGACCCCGAACAACTGCGATGAACTGCTGTTCGACGACGTGCTGTGGGTCGCTCAGGCCAAGCGCGACCACTTCGACTTCGTGACCAAGATGCGTGAGCGCGGGATCGACGTGCTGGAAATGCACAACCTGCTGACCGACATCGTCGGCAACCCCGAAGCACTGGACTGGATCCTCGATCGCAAGGTCACCGCCGATTCGGTGGGCCTGGGCCTGATCAACGAAGTCAAATCCTGGCTGAAAAGCCTGGAGCCGCGACACATCGCCGAATTCCTGATCGGCGGCGTGTCCGCCGACGACCTGCCGGACAGCTTCGGTGGCAAGACCATCCAGATGTTCCGCGACTTCCTCGGCCACTCCAGCTTCATTCTGCCGCCGCTGCCGAACACCCAGTTCACCCGCGATACCACCTGCTGGATTTACGGTGGCGTGACGCTGAACCCGATGTACTGGCCGGCCCGTCGTCAGGAAACCCTGCTGACCACCGCCATCTACAAATTCCATCCGCAATTCACCAACGCCGATTTCGAGATCTGGTACGGCGACCCGGACAAGGATCACGGCAGCTCGACCCTCGAAGGCGGCGACGTGATGCCGATCGGCAACGGCGTGGTGCTGATCGGTATGGGCGAGCGCTCGTCGCGGCAGGCCATCGGCCAACTGGCGCTGAATCTGTTCAAGAACAAGGCCGTGGAAAAAGTCATCGTCGCCGGCCTGCCGAAGTCCCGCGCGGCGATGCACCTGGACACCGTGTTCAGCTTCTGCGACCGCGACCTCGTCACGATCTTCCCGGAAGTGGTGAATCAGATTGTCGCCTTCACCCTGCGCCCTGACGAAAGCAAACAGGGCGGCATCGACATCCGTCGCGAAGAAGGCACGTTCCTCGACGTCGTGGCCCAAGCCCTCAACCTACCGAAGCTGCGCGTCGTCGAAACCGGCGGCAACAGCTTCGCCGCCGAACGCGAGCAATGGGACGACGGCAACAACGTGGTGGCCGTGGAACCGGGCGTGGTCATCGGCTACGACCGCAACACCTACACCAACACCCTGCTGCGCAAGGCAGGCGTGGAGGTCATCACCATCAGCGCCGGCGAACTGGGCCGTGGCCGTGGCGGCGGCCACTGCATGACCTGCCCGATCATCCGCGACCCAATCGATTACTAAACGACCATCTCCCCGGCCGCACTCACCCTGTAGCGGCCGGGCCGATTACCGAATCCAAGGAGAATCATCATGGCGTTCAACATCCACAACCGTAACCTGCTCAGCCTGGAACACCACACCCCACGTGAGCTGCGTTACCTGCTCGACCTGTCCCGCGACCTTAAACGCGCCAAGTACACCGGCACCGAGCAACAGCACCTGAAGGGCAACAACATCGCCCTGATCTTCGAAAAAACCTCGACCCGTACCCGCTGCGCGTTCGAAGTCGCCGCTTATGACCAGGGCGCCAACGTTACCTACATCGATCCGAATTCCTCGCAGATCGGCCACAAGGAAAGCATGAAGGACACAGCCCGGGTGCTGGGTCGCATGTACGACGCCATCGAGTACCGTGGCTTCAAGCAGGAAATCGTCGAAGAACTGGCCAAGTTTGCCGGCGTGCCGGTGTTCAACGGCCTGACCGATGAATATCACCCGACCCAGATGATCGCCGACGTGCTGACCATGCGTGAGCACGCCGACAAGCCGATCCACGAGATCAGCTACGCCTACCTGGGCGATGCGCGCAACAACATGGGCAACTCGCTGCTGCTGGTCGGCGCCAAACTCGGCATGGACGTGCGCATCTGCGCACCGAAAGCCCTGTGGCCCCACGATGACCTGGTGCAGCGCTGCAAGAAATACGCGGAAGAAAGCGGTGCCCGCATCACCCTGACCGAAGACCCGAAAGCCGCCGTCAAGGGCGTCGATTTCATCCACACCGACGTCTGGGTATCGATGGGCGAGCCGGTGGAAGCCTGGGCCGAGCGTATCCAGCAACTGCTGCCGTATCAGGTCAACGCCGAGCTGATGAAAGCCACCGGCAACCCGCGCACCAAGTTCATGCACTGCCTGCCGGCGTTCCACAACAGCGATACCAAGGTCGGCAAACAGATCGCCGAACAGTATCCGCACCTGGCCAACGGCATCGAAGTGACCGACGACGTGTTCGAGTCGCCTGCCTGCATCGCCTTCGAGCAAGCGGAAAACCGCATGCACACCATCAAGGCGATTCTGGTATCGACCCTGGCTGATCTGTAACCCACTGAGGGAACCGCCTCCCCATGTGGGAGCGGGCTTGCTCGCGAAAGCGGAGTGTCATTCAACAGTGATGTCGACTGATCTGACGCCTTCGCGAGCAAGCCCGCTCCCACAAGGGATCCTGGTTTCAAACATGGACACGAGTCGTTTGCCATTCCTCTGTACAAGAAGGACAAGCACCATGCGTATCGTCGTAGCCTTGGGCGGTAACGCCCTGCTCCGCCGTGGCGAGCCGATGACCGCTGACAACCAGCGCGCCAACATCCGCATCGCCACCGAGCAAATCGCCAAGATTCATCCCGGCAATCAACTGGTCATCGCCCACGGCAATGGCCCGCAAGTCGGCCTGCTGTCGTTGCAGGCAGCGGCCTACACCTCCGTCACCCCTTACCCGCTGGACGTGCTCGGTGCCGAAACCGAAGGCATGATCGGCTACATCATCGAACAGGAACTGGGCAATCTGCTGGACTTCGAGGTGCCGTTCGCCACCCTGCTGACCCAGGTTGAAGTCGATGCCAAGGACCCGGCGTTCCAGAACCCGAGCAAACCCATCGGCCCGGTCTACGAGAAAGCCGAAGCCGAAAAACTCGCCGCCGAAAAAGGCTGGGCGATTGCCCCGGACGGCGACAAGTTCCGCCGCGTGGTGGCCAGCCCCCGGCCGAAACGCATCTTCGAGATCCGCCCGATAAAGTGGCTGCTGGACAAGGGCAGCATCGTGATTTGCGCCGGCGGTGGCGGCATCCCGACCATGTACGACGAGAACCGCAATCTCAAAGGCATCGAAGCGGTGATCGACAAGGACCTGTGCTCGGCGCTGCTGGCCGAACAGCTGGAAGCGGACTTGCTGGTGATCGCCACCGACGTCAACGCGGCGTACATCGACTTCAAGAAACCAACCCAGAAAGCCATCGCCCAGGCCCACCCGGACGAACTCGAACGCCTGGGTTTCGCCGCCGGTTCCATGGGGCCCAAGGTGCAGGCAGCCTGTGAATTTGCGCGCCATACTGGCAAGGTCGCGGTGATCGGTTCGCTCTCGGACATCGAAGCCATCGTCCAGGGCACCGCCGGTACACGGGTCAGCACGGCAGCGCCAGGCATCACCTACCGATAACAAGAAACTCCGGGGGCAGATCTCAGGTCTGCCCTTCTCCCATGCCTTGAAAGGAGAAAACCATGGCCCAGTTCGAACCCGGCCGCTTGCACATCGAGCGCCACGCGTTAACTGACGACGACGTCAATTACAACGTGCACCTCGACTATGAAGTGTTCACCGATCCCCAGAAAGGCAAAGGGATACAGTTCACCCTGCATGGCAGCATGCAGGGCAAAGAGGTCAACGAGCCGTTCTTTCTGCCCAAGGAGGAAGCCTACAACTTCGCTCGCAACGTGACGCAGATCGCCGAGAAGTACGGGATTCCCAAGGCCCACAGCCAGATCGGCTCGGTGCACAAGCATTACGACCTGATGTTTGAAGACATCCGCAAGCAGTTGAATATGCAATCCGGGGATCCGGTCAATCCCGAGCATTTCGAGTGACCCCCAAAGACCCCCTCACCCTAGCCCTCTCCCAGAGGGAGAGGGGACTGATCCGGGGATATTTCAGAGTTACACCGACCTGAACCTGCTCTACCGAATCCATAATCGACTGGTTCTTTCAGGTCGATGTCAAACCTCAGACACCTCGGTCAGCTCCCTCTCCCTCCGGGAGAGGGCTGGGGTGAGGGGTGGATTTCGAGCACGACGCCATTCTCAAGATTTCACCCCAGTCCCCCATCAAGGCATACTTGCCCCCCTCCGCACTCCAGAACCCAGAACCGCCCCATGCGTATCCACGTCAGCTTCATCGACCGCGTCGGCATCACCCAGGAAGTCCTGGCTATCCTCGGCGGGCGTAATCTCAATCTGGATGCGGTGGAGATGATCCCGCCCAACGTCTACATCGACGCCCCGACCTTGAGCCCGCAAGTGCTCGAAGAACTGAAGGATGCGCTGTTTCGCGTGCGTGGTGTAGAAGCAGTGACCGTGGTCGACATCCTCCCCGGTCAGCGCCGGCACTTGCAGCTCGATGCATTGCTCGCGGCGATGACCGACCCGGTGCTGGCACTCGACAGCGCCGGCAAGGTGCTGCTGGCCAACCCGGCGCTGATCGCCTTGTACGGTCGCGAGCCGGCGGGCGAAAGCGTGTCGGAACTGTTCAACGATCCGGGCCTGCTCGAAACCCTGCTCGAACAGGGCTTCCGCCTGCCGCTGCGGGAAATCACCGTCAACGGCCAGACCCTGTTGCTGGACGCCACGCCGATCACCGACGCCGGCGCCCTGCTGACGCTGTATCAACCGAACCGCATCGGCGAACAACTCTCGGCACTGCATCACGACCATGCCGAAGGTTTCGATGCGTTGCTCGGTGAGTCGCCGCCGATCCGCACCCTCAAGGCCCGCGCCCAGCGCGTCGCGGCCCTCGACGCACCACTGCTGATCCAGGGCGAAACCGGTACCGGCAAGGAACTGGTGGCCCGCGCCTGTCACGCCATCAGCGCCCGGCACAACGCGCCCTTCCTGGCGCTGAACTGCGCGGCCCTGCCGGAGAACCTCGCCGAGAGCGAGCTGTTCGGCTACGCCCCCGGCGCCTTCACCGGTGCACAACGGGGCGGCAAACCGGGGCTGATGGAGCTGGCCAACCAGGGCACGGTGTTTCTCGACGAGATCGGCGAGATGTCGCCGTACTTGCAGGCCAAGTTGCTGCGATTCCTCAACGACGGCAGCTTCCGTCGGGTCGGTGGCGATCGTGAGGTGAAGGTCAACGTGCGGATCCTCAGCGCCACCCACCGCGATCTGGAAAAAATGGTCAGCGAAGGCCTGTTTCGCGAAGACCTGTTCTACCGCCTCAACGTGCTCAACGTCGAAGTGCCGCCGTTACGCGAACGCGGTCAGGACATTCTGCTGCTGGCCCGCTATTTCATGCAGCAGGCCTGCGCGCAGATCCAGCGCCCGGTCTGCCGCCTCGCCCCGGGCACTTACCCGGCGCTGCTCGGCAACCGCTGGCCGGGCAACGTGCGGCAATTGCAGAACGTGATCTTCCGCGCCGCCGCGATCTGCGAAAGCAGCCTGGTGGACATCGGAGATCTCGACATCGCCGGCACCTCGGTGGCACGCCAGACCGACACCGACGTCGACAGTCTGGAAGAAGCCGTGGAAGCCTTCGAGAAATCGCTGCTGGAAAAACTCTACGTCAGCTACCCCTCGACCCGCCAACTGGCCAGCCGCCTGCAGACCTCGCACACCGCCATCGCGCATCGACTGCGCAAATACGGCATCCCCAACAAACCCTGAACCGGACTCGCTCCCACAGGGTATGTGGCGGATTCGAAATCCGTTCAAAAGCGACCTCCATCTGTACTGAAAGCGCTACAGCGGAACGATATCGATACAGCCTCCTCGAATCACCGCTGTGCAAGGCTTTGATCCGGTTCAGCTTTTTTCTTCGCCTCACGCTGTAGCGATTTCGCTACAGCCAACGTGATCGCACTCGCCCACCAATCAATCAAGCCATTGATTTATAACGATATTTTTACATTGGCCGCGTTCTTGCTAAGTAACCGTTCATAAAATCAGGGCATTGCCGCCCGCGTATTCCACCGCGTCCACCAGACGAGTCTGGCCCCTAGGAGATTCCATGAGCGAGTTGCGTTTTACTGAAGATCACGAATGGCTGCGCGCCGAAGCCGATGGTTCTGTCACCGTTGGCATCACCGCTTTCGCGCAGAACGCCCTGGGCGACGTGGTGTTCGTGCAACTGCCTGAATTGCAGGCGTACGAGAAAGGCGCCGAAGCCGCCACCGTGGAATCGGTAAAAGCCGCCAGTGGCGTGTACATGCCACTGGACGGTGAAGTGCTGGCAGTGAACCCGGCGCTGGAAGATGCCCCTGAACTGGTCAACGAAGATCCGCTGGGTGAAGGCTGGTTCTTCCGCTTCAAGCCATCCGACGCTTCCGCCGTCGCCAAGCTGCTGGATCAGGACGCCTACGACCGCCTGATCAAAGCCCAAGCCGAAGCCTGAGGAACCTGACATGACCCAAGTAAATCTCGGCACCGCCAACGAATTCATCGCCCGTCACATCGGCCCGCGCGCCGGTGACGAGCAAGCCATGCTCAACAGCCTCGGTTTCGACTCGCTCGAAGCTCTGAGCGCCAGCGTCATCCCGGAAAGCATCAAGGGCACCAGCGTGCTCGGCCTCGAAGACGGCCTGAGCGAAGCCGATGCCCTGGCGATGATCAAAGGCATCGCCGGCAAGAACCAGCTGTTCAAGACCTACATCGGCCAGGGCTACTACAACTGCCACACGCCGTCGCCGATCCTGCGCAACCTGCTGGAAAACCCGGCCTGGTACACCGCCTACACCCCGTACCAGCCGGAAATTTCCCAGGGCCGTCTTGAAGCGCTGCTGAACTTCCAGACCCTGATCAGCGACCTCACCGGCCTGCCGATCGCCAACGCTTCCCTGCTCGACGAAGCCACCGCCGCTGCCGAAGCCATGACCTTCTGCAAACGCCTGAGCAAGAACAAGGGCAGCCACCAGTTCTTCGCCTCGATCCACAGCCACCCGCAAACCCTCGACGTGCTGCGCACCCGGGCCGAGCCGCTGGGCATTGAAGTGGTGGTCGGCGACGAACGTGAACTGACCGACGTGACGCCATTCTTCGGCGCACTGCTGCAATACCCGGCGAGCAACGGTGATGTGTTCGACTACCGCGAACTGACCGAGCGCTTCCACGCCGCCAATGCACTGGTTGCCGTGGCTGCCGACCTGCTGGCCCTGACCCTGCTGACTCCGCCGGGTGAATTCGGCGCCGACGTGGCCATCGGCAGTGCGCAACGCTTTGGCGTGCCGCTGGGCTTCGGTGGCCCGCACGCGGCTTACTTCTCGACTAAAGATGCGTTCAAGCGCGACATGCCGGGCCGTCTGGTCGGTGTTTCGGTTGACCGCTTCGGCAAACCGGCCCTGCGTCTGGCGATGCAGACCCGCGAGCAACACATCCGCCGCGAGAAAGCCACGTCGAACATCTGCACCGCACAAGTGCTGCTGGCCAACATCGCCAGCATGTACGCCGTGTACCACGGCCCGAAAGGCCTGACCCGGATCGCCAACCGTGTGCATCACCTGACCGCAATCCTGGCCAAGGGCCTGAGCGCACTGGGCGTGACCGTCGAGCAAGCCAGTTTCTTCGACACCCTGACCCTGGCCACCGGCGCGCAAACTGCTGCGCTGCACGACAAGGCTCGCGCCCAACAGATCAATCTGCGTGTGATCGATGCCCAGCGTCTGGGCCTGTCGGTGGACGAAACCACCACCCAGGCCGACATCGAAACCCTGTGGAGCCTGTTCGCCGACGGCAAGAGCCTGCCGGATTTCGCTGCGCTGGCCGCTGCCGCACAAAGCACCATTCCAGCTACGCTGGTGCGTCAGTCGCCGATCCTCAGCCACCCGGTGTTCAACCGTTATCACTCGGAAACCGAGCTGATGCGCTACCTGCGCAAACTGGCGGACAAGGACCTGGCACTGGATCGCACCATGATCCCGCTGGGCTCGTGCACCATGAAGCTCAACGCCGCCAGCGAAATGATCCCGGTGACCTGGGCCGAATTCGGTGCCCTGCACCCGTTCGCTCCGGCCGAGCAAAGCGCCGGTTACCAGCAACTGACCGACGAACTGGAAGCGATGCTCTGCGCCGCCACCGGTTACGACTCGATCTCGCTGCAGCCGAACGCCGGTTCCCAAGGTGAGTACGCCGGTCTGCTGGCAATTCGCGCCTATCACCAGAGCCGTGGCGAAGACCGTCGCGACATCTGCCTGATCCCGTCGTCCGCCCACGGCACCAACCCGGCGACCGCCAACATGGCCGGCATGCGTGTGGTCGTGACCGCGTGCGACGCCCGTGGCAACGTGGACATCGAAGACCTGCGCGCCAAGGCCATCGAGCACCGCGAACACCTCGCCGCACTGATGATCACCTACCCGTCGACCCACGGCGTGTTCGAAGAAGGCATCCGCGAAATCTGCGGCATCATTCATGACAACGGCGGCCAGGTGTACATCGACGGCGCCAACATGAACGCCATGGTCGGCCTCTGCGCCCCGGGCAAGTTCGGCGGTGACGTCTCGCACCTGAACCTGCACAAGACCTTCTGCATTCCGCATGGCGGTGGCGGCCCGGGCGTCGGCCCGATCGGCGTGAAATCGCACCTGACTCCGTTCCTGCCAGGCCACGGCCATATGGAGCGCAAGGAAGGCGCGGTCTGCGCAGCACCGTTCGGCAGCGCGAGCATTCTGCCAATCACCTGGATGTACATTCGCATGATGGGTGGCGCAGGTCTCAAGCGTGCTTCGCAACTGGCGATCCTCAATGCCAACTACATTTCCCGTCGCCTGGAAGAGCACTACCCGGTGCTGTACACCGGCAGCAACGGTCTCGTGGCGCACGAGTGCATCCTCGATCTGCGCCCGCTGAAAGACAGCAGCGGCATCAGCGTCGATGACGTCGCCAAGCGTCTGATCGACTTCGGTTTCCACGCCCCGACCATGTCGTTCCCGGTGGCCGGCACGCTGATGATCGAGCCGACCGAAAGTGAATCCAAGGAAGAACTGGACCGCTTCTGCGACGCCATGATCCGCATCCGCGAAGAAATCCGCGCTGTAGAGAACGGCACCCTGGACAAGGATGACAACCCGCTGAAGAACGCTCCGCACACCGCTGCTGAGCTGGTCGGCGAGTGGACTCACCCGTACAGCCGCGAGCAGGCGGTGTACCCGGTGGCGTCGTTGATCGAAGGCAAGTACTGGCCGCCGGTCGGTCGCGTCGACAACGTGTTCGGCGACCGCAACCTGGTCTGCGCCTGCCCGTCGATCGAAAGCTACGCTTGATTGAATGAGGGGCGGTTTATCCGCTCCGACTTCCAGAACTCCTTGTGGGAGCAAGCTAGCTCCCACAAGGAAATGCACCAAGCCTGATATTCCGCCAATTCCTATAACAAGAAACCGGAGAACCACTCATGTCGTTAAGCGTGTTCGACCTGTTCAAGATTGGCATCGGCCCCTCCAGCTCCCACACCGTCGGCCCGATGCGTGCTGCTGCGCGCTTCGTCGAAGGCCTGCGCCGGGAAAACCTGTTGTCGGCCACCACCGGTATCAGGGTCGAGTTGTATGGATCCCTCGGCGCCACCGGCAAGGGCCACGGCAGCGACAAAGCCGTGCTGCTGGGCCTGGAAGGTGAACACCCGGACACCGTGGATACCGAAACCGTCGCCGCACGTCTCACGCAGATTCGCGGCAGCGGGCGTTTGAACCTGCTCGGCGAACACAGCATCGCGTTCAATGAGAAAGAACACCTGGCAATGATCCGCAAGCCGTTGGCCTATCACCCCAACGGCATGATCTTCCGTGCCTTCGATGCGGCGCGATTGCAGATCCGCAGCCGCGAGTACTACTCGGTCGGGGGTGGCTTTGTGGTCGACGAAGACGCGGCCGGTGCCGACCGCATCGTCGAAGATGCCACCCCGCTGACCTTCCCGTTCAAAAGTGCCAAGGACTTGCTCGGTCACTGCGCCACCTATGGTCTGTCGATCAGCCAGGTGATGCTGACCAACGAAAGCGCCTGGCGCCCGGAAGCGGAAACCCGCGCCGGCCTGCTGAAAATCTGGCAAGTGATGCAGGACTGCGTGGCTGCGGGCTGTCGTAACGAAGGCATTCTGCCGGGTGGCCTGAAGGTCAAGCGGCGGGCGGCAGCGCTGCACCGGCAACTGTGCAAGAACCCGGAATCGTCACTGCGCGATCCGCTGTCGGTGCTGGACTGGGTCAACCTCTACGCCCTGGCCGTCAACGAAGAAAACGCCAACGGCGGGCGCGTGGTCACGGCACCGACCAATGGCGCGGCGGGGATCATCCCTGCGGTGCTGCATTACTACATGCGCTTCATTCCCGGCGCAAACGATGACGGCGTGGTGCGCTTCCTGCTGACCGCGGCGGCCATCGGCATTCTGTACAAGGAAAATGCCTCGATCTCCGGCGCCGAAGTCGGTTGTCAGGGCGAGGTTGGCGTGGCCTGCTCGATGGCGGCCGGCGCGTTGTGCGAAGTCCTCGGTGGCAGCGTGCAGCAAGTGGAAAACGCCGCCGAAATCGGCATGGAACACAACCTCGGCCTGACCTGCGATCCGATCGGCGGGCTGGTTCAGGTGCCGTGCATTGAGCGCAACGCCATGGGCTCGGTCAAGGCGATCAACGCCGTGCGCATGGCCATGCGCGGAGACGGGCAGCACTTCGTCTCCCTCGACAAGGTCATCCGCACCATGCGCCAGACCGGCGCCGACATGAAAAGCAAATACAAGGAGACCGCCCGTGGCGGTCTGGCGGTCAACATTATCGAGTGTTAATTAGCCCCCTCTCCCTGCGGGAGAGGGTTGGTGTGAATCAAGGAGTTCCGCATGTCCACCGAACAATTGTCGAAAACCCCGCTGCACGCTCTGCACATCGAACTCGGCGCCCGCATGGTGCCGTTCGCCGGCTACGACATGCCGGTGCAATACCCGCTGGGCGTGATGAAAGAACACCAGCACACCCGTGAGCAGGCCGGGCTGTTCGATGTCTCGCACATGGGCCAGATCCGCCTGACCGGCGCCAATGCCGCCAAAGCCCTGGAAACCCTGGTGCCGGTGGACATCATTGACCTGCCGGTGGGCATGCAGCGCTACGCGATGTTCACCAACAAAACCGGCGGCATTCTCGATGACCTGATGGTCGCCAACCTCGGCAACGACGAACTGTTCCTGGTGGTCAACGCCGCGTGCAAGGATCAGGATCTCGCGCATTTGCAACAACACATCGGCGATCAGTGCACCATTACGGAGCTGTTCGAAGCCCGCGCCCTGCTCGCCCTGCAAGGTCCGGCGGCCGTAACCGTACTGGCGCGCCTGGCGCCGGAAGTGGCGAAGATGACTTTCATGCAGTTCGCCCGAGTGACTCTGCTGGGTGTGAATTGCTTCGTCAGCCGCTCGGGCTACACCGGTGAAGACGGTTTCGAAATCTCGGTACCGGCAGGCGATGCAGAAAAACTCGCTCGCGCCCTGCTGGCCGAACCCGAAGTGGCGGCCATCGGCCTTGGCGCCCGGGATTCACTGCGCCTGGAGGCCGGCCTGTGCCTGTACGGCCACGACATGAACTCCGAGACCACGCCGATCGAAGCCAGCCTGCTGTGGGCAATCTCCAAGCCACGGCGTGCCGATGGTGCGCGGGCTGGCGGCTTCCCGGGGGCAGAACAGATTTTCAGCCAGCAGCAGAACGGCGTCGCGCGTAAACGCGTCGGCCTGCTGCCTCAGGAGCGCACGCCGGTCCGTGAAGGAGCAGAGATCGTCAACGAAGCCGGCGAAATCATCGGCAGCGTGTGCAGCGGCGGTTTCGGTCCGACCCTGGGCGGGCCATTGGCGATGGGTTACCTCGACAGCGCCTATGTCGCACTGGACACGCCAGTCTGGGCCATCGTTCGTGGGAAAAAGGTGCAAATGCTTGTAAGCAAAATGCCATTTGTTCCACAACGCTACTATCGCGGTTGATTGACTGTTTCTATAAGTAACGTGATTGCGTTATGCGTGCACTAATGTGTAACGCAATCGCCATAAAACAGTGCACTCCGTTTACATTCGATTCGAATATGAACTTGGCTTATAACGTTCGAAAACAATTGAACAAGCCAATCGAATAAGCCGGACTAGTGGACCGACTAAGTGCAAGCAAGCGCAGGAAAACCGGGGCCTTCACAGGGCTTGTTTTTCCTCCCGTAGTTGGCGTAGAGTTTGTCCACTGTGTTTGCATGGGTCAGCTTGGAATCGTGACCTGGGCAGTAGCCTACAAGTTAGCTACATCCCGTTCGACGTCTTCTTACTCTCCTGCAACCAGCCCCAGTACTCTTTCATGAGGAAGAGACTGTCATCAATTTTTGCGTCAAAGGAAATAAGAAATGTCCACACGTCAGAGCGGTACCGTCAAGTGGTTTAACGACGAGAAAGGTTTTGGTTTTATCACTCCAGAAAGCGGTCCGGATCTGTTCGTGCATTTCCGCGCCATTCAGGGCAGCGGCTTCAAGAGCCTGAAAGAAGGCCAGAAAGTGACCTTCGTTGCCGTACAAGGCCAGAAAGGCATGCAGGCTGATGAAGTCATCGCCGAAGCCTGATCTTCTGTAACGAAAAAGCCCCTGATATTGATATCAGGGGCTTTTTTGTGCGCGTGAATCCGTAAAATGGCGCTTCACTTTCCGTCCAGAGGCTGCCATGTCGAAACACCTGCTCATTCCCCAGGGCGATTTCCCCGCCGTCGGCCTTGGCCGCCGCCTGGCAGCGATGTTCTACGACTTTCTCCTGTGCACCGCCCTGCTGATCGTGACCGGCGGCATCTACAAGATGATTCAGGCCGCGATCATCGGCGAAGAGCGCCTGCGAGTGCTGACCGACGCCGGCAAGCTGGACGGCGACCCGCTGTACTCAACCGTTCTGCTGCTGGTGCTGTTCGGCTTCTTTGCCAAGTTCTGGACCCACGCCGGCCAGACGCTGGGCATGCAGGTATGGGGCATCCGTGTGCAGAACGCCGATGGTACCGCCATCAGCCTGTGGCAGGCGCTGCTGCGGTTCATGGTGTCGATTGCGTCGTGGCTCTGTCTGGGGGTGGGGTTCTTCTGGTCGCTGTTCGACAAGCGCAAGCGCGCCTGGCATGACATCTACTCGGATACGCAACTGGTGCGGATCCCGAAGAAAGCAAAGTAACCCTGCAGATGCAAAAACGCCCCGATCAAATCGGGGCGTTTTCGTTTACGACTCAAGGTCAGGCGTTGCCTGCCAGCTTCATGCGCGCGGCCTGGGTGAAATCGAGCATGCGCTTGAGCGGGCGGATCGCCTGAGGAATGAGAGCCGGGTCGACGAAGATCTCGTTCGAGCCCTCCTTCAGGCACTTGAGCGTGCGCTCAAGGGTGTTCATGGCCATCCACGGGCAATGTGCGCAACTGCGGCACGCCGCGCCGTTACCGGCGGTTGGCGCCTCGATGAAGACCTTGTCCGGGCACAACTGCTGCATCTTGTAGAAGATGCCGCGGTCGGTGGCCACGATCAGGGTCTTGTTCGGCAGCGATTGAGCGGCGGCAATCAGCTGACTGGTAGAACCCACGGCGTCCGCCAGTTCGATCACCGAGGTCGGCGATTCCGGATGCACCAGAATGGCGGCGTCCGGGTACAGCGCTTTCATGTCTTCCAGCTGTTTGGACTTGAACTCTTCGTGGACGATGCAGGCACCATCCCAGAGCAGCATGTCGGCGCCGGTCTGACGCTGGATGTAGGTACCCAGGTGCTTGTCCGGGCCCCAGATAATGGTTTCGCCGTTGTCCATCAGGCTTTCGACGATCTCCAGCGCGCAGCTCGATGTCACCACCCAGTCGGCCCGGGCCTTGACCGCCGCCGACGTGTTGGCGTACACCACGACCGTGCGCTCCGGATGCTGATCACAGAACGCCGAGAACTCATCCACCGGGCAACCCAGGTCCAGCGAGCAGGTCGCCTCCAGGGTCGGCATCAGCACACGTTTTTCCGGGTTGAGAATCTTCGCGGTTTCACCCATGAACTTCACGCCGGCGACCACCACGGTCTTGGCCGGGTGGGCGTTGCCGAAGCGGGCCATTTCCAGAGAATCGGACACGCAACCGCCGGTTTCTTCGGCGAGGGCCTGGATGATCGGATCGCAATAAAAGTGGGCAACCAGCACCGCGTCCTGAGCCTTGAGCTCGGCGGCGATGGCGGAACGGTAATAAGCCTCTTCCTCGGCCGTCAGCGGTTTGGGCTGTTTGGCATCTAGGTGGGCTTGTACCAGAAGGCGTTCGGAAATCTGCGTCATGTTCGCAAGACCTGCAGGCGCATTCGCGCGAAAGTCGAGTATACACCCGGCTCCGGACCGCTTGAGGGTACCGCCGGGAGAGTGAGTGTTATCAGGCACGGACAGCGTTGAAGCTGCGCAAGGCTACAGAATATCCCGTTGATACAAAAGATGATTCTGACCTGCGTCACGGCGGGAAAAAACGAAGGGAGGGATACTCGAATCGCAGGCAAAAAAAAATCCGGAAATCCTCACTTTCGTGGGCCTTCCAGACTTTTAAAACAGCAAAAATGGTGGGTCGTGTGGGATTCGAACCTACGACCAATTGGTTAAAAGCCAACTGCTCTACCAACTGAGCTAACGACCCGCTGTGTGGTGGCGCGTATAATACTGATTTTTAAGGACTATTCAACACCTAATTTGAAAAAAATCAAAAATAACGTGTCGGGTCGCTGATTCCGGCCGCTGCGAAGCCTTCTGCACGCAGTCGGCAGCTATCGCATTTGCCACAGGCGCGGCCTTCATCGTCCGCCTGATAGCAGGAAACAGTCAGCCCGTAATCGACCCCGAGCTTCACACCCGCCTGGACAATCTGCGCCTTGCTCAGGTTCTGCAACGGTGCCTGGATACGGAAACCATTGCCTTCGACACCGGCCTTGGTCGCCAGATTGGCCATACGCTCGAACGACTCGATGAACTCCGGGCGACAATCCGGGTAACCGGAGTAATCCACCGCGTTGACACCAATGAAGATGTCACGGGCACCGAGTACTTCAGCCCAGCCCAGGGCAAGCGACAGGAATACCGTATTGCGCGCCGGAACATAAGTCACCGGAATGCCGTCACCGAGCGACTCCGGGATATCGATGCTGCTGTCGGTCAGGGCCGAACCGCCCATGCCGTTCAGGTTCAGCCCGATCACCTTGTGTTCGACCACTCCCAGATCGCGTGCGACGCGCGCCGCGGCATGCAACTCGGCATGGGAGCGCTGGCCGTAATCGAAGCTCATGGTGTAGCAGCGATAGCCTTCGGCCCGAGCCATGGCCACGACCGTGGCCGAGTCCAGGCCGCCGGACAGCAAAATGACCGCGCGTTTTTCAGTAGTGTTCAGTTGCTCAGTCATCTCAGCGCCCCGGCTCGTCATTCCACAGATACTTGTGCAGCTGCAATTGCAGGCGTACGGGCAAATTGTCCGCTACCACCCAATCGGCCAGTTCCCGTGCATTAAGGTCATGGTGGCTCGGGGAAAACAGCACTTCGCCGGCCCGCCGCTCAAGACCGTACTGGATCAGTTTGGAGACCGCCCAGTCATAGTCTTCCCGCGAACAGATGACAAACTTCACCTGATCGTTGGGCGTCAGCAGTTCGATATTCTCGTAACGGTTGCGATGGGCTTCCTTCGAGTCAGGGGTCTTCAAATCGACAACCCGGCTGACCCGAGGATCGACCGCCGAAATATCGAGGGCACCACTGGTTTCCAGCGAGACCTCGTAACCGGCATCACACAACCGCTTGAGCAAGGGAATGGCATTGGGCTGAGCCAGCGGCTCCCCGCCAGTGACGCAGACGTAGCGCGGACGATACCCGGCCACTTGTTCGAAGATATCGTCGAGCGTACGAATGGTGCCGCCGCTGAACGCATAGGCACTGTCGCAGTATTGGCAACGCAATGGGCAACCGGTCAGGCGCACAAAAACCGTGGGCAGCCCGGCAGTCCGCGTTTCCCCCTGCAACGAGTAGAAAACTTCGGTGATTCTCAATGTGTCTTGCATAGTCGCCACGGGCGTAACAGCTAAACAGGCTGTCCGCCTCCGTCAGGCACTTCAGGCAACCCCGCCAACGCGTAGATCACCAGAAGCGTGTTTCATAAAAGGGCGTGAATTCTAACGAAAAAACCCGCGACAAGCGCGGGTTTCTTCCAAACGGGTCAAACACACTTACATGCGCTGCAGATCGCGCTGGGCCAACTGAGCAGCAGAGGTCCCCGGGTATTGGGAAACCACTTGCTGCAGAATGCCCTTGACCTTGTCGGTGTGGCCGAGACGGCGTTCTACGTCAGCCAGCTTGTACAGCGAGTCCGGCACCTTGGCGTGCTTGGGATACAGCTGCGAAACCTTGGCGAAAGCCTGACCCGCGCCTTGCAGGTCGCCTTTGGCCAGGTTCACCTCGCCCAGCCAGTACTGGGCGTTGCCCGCGTACTGACTGTTCGGGTATTTACGCAGGAATGCCGAAAAAGCCTGGCTGGCCTTGTCGAAATCCTTGGCCTTGATCAAGTCGAAGGCGGCATCGTAATACAGCTTTTCCTTGGCCGGGTCAGCCGGTTCACCACCCGCGGCTGGTGCCTGGGCGGCAGCAGCAGCGCCCCCCGCTCCAGCGGCAGCACCGGCAGCAGCACTTGCATCGCCACCGGCAGAAGAATTCTCAGGAGTCGCGGCAGGTGCAGCACCGGATCCTATGCGCCGATCAAGATCCTGGTATCGCTCCAGGGATTCCTGCTTCATGCGCGCAACCTGATTCTGCAGTTCTTCGATCACGCCTTGCTGGCGCGATATCTGATCCTGCATTTGTTGCAGTTGGTTGAACAGCATGCCTTGTGCCGAGGCAGGGGCCGAAGCCGCTCCCCCGGCATAGGCGCCGTTCGTACCGTAACCTGCAGGCGGATAACTGCTCCCGCTACTGTTATAACCGGAGTTGTCATCGACCACAGGAACCGCAGCCCACGCCGCAAGCGGCGCGAGACTGAGAGCCAGAACAGTTACAGCACGACGGCACGTTCGCATATCGAATTACTTACGCAGTTCGACGCGACGGTTTTGAGCCCAGGACTGCTCGTCGTTGCCGGTAGCAACTGGACGCTCTTCGCCGTAGGAAACCAGTTCCAGCTGAGCTGGGGAAACACCTTGCAGTACCAGGTAACGCTGAACGGCTTTCGCACGACGCTCGCCCAGTGCCATGTTGTACTCACGAGTACCACGTTCGTCGGTGTTGCCTTCCAGAACAACGCGAGCGCCGTTTGCTTTCAGGTCTTTGGCGTGAACGTCCAGAGCGCGCATGGCTTCTGGCTTCAGGTCCGAGCTGTCGTATTCGAAGTAGAAGGTGGTGATTGCGCGCAGAGCAGCTTCTTCGCTCAGGGAACCGTCAACTGCACCAGTGTTTGCGCCGTAACCAGCGTTTGGATCAACAGCGCCTTCACCGGCGTTGTCGCCGCCTTTGGACGAGCAACCTACAGCTACAGCCATGGCCAGAGCCAGCGCAGCAAATTTACCAAACTTCAGCATTTCCATCGTGAAACTCCTAATGAACCCCAGTGTGTTAAGTAAAACGTAAAGCGCCGCGTCAGTTCAGGTAAGGGGACCAGGACGGTTCTCTGACTTCGCCTTGAGCGGTAGGAAGCGGGAGCCTCACGCGTCCATTAATGGACACGAGCATCAAGACTCCCCGGCCCTGCTGGCGGGTGGCGTAGATTACCATGGTGCCGTTGGGCGCAACAGTAGGCGACTCGTCCAGAGTGCTATCAGTGAGGATTTTTACACTTCCGCGCTGCAAATCCTGAGCCGCTACTTTGAAATTGGTGAAACCGTCCTGACGATGGATCATCACCAGGGTCTTTTCATCCGCCGACAGCTTCGGGTTGGCGTTGTAGTTGCCCACGAACGTCACGCGCTCGGCACCACCGCCACCGGCGCTGGTCTTGTAGATCTGCGGCTTGCCGCCACGGTCGGAGGTGAAGTAGATGGTCGAGCCATCCTTGCCCCAGTACGGTTCGGTGTTGATGCCCGGACCTGCAGTCACTCGGGTGATCTGACGCGAACCGAGGTTCATCACGTAGATGTCCGGGTTACCGTCTTTCGACAGCACGAACGCCAGGCGATTGCCATCCGGCGACCAGGCCGGAGCGCCGTTCAGGCCTTCGAAATTGGTGATCTGCTCGCGGCGACCGGTGTCGATGTTCTGCATGAAGATCCGTGGACGCTTCTGCTCGAACGACACATAGGCAATGCGCTTGCCATCCGGTGCAAAACGCGGCGACAGGATAGGCTCGCGCGATTGCAACAGGGTCACGGCACGGGCACCGTCGTAGTCCGAACGCTGCAGCGTGTAACGAGTGTTCTTCTCGGAGAAGCGTTCAGCCGTCACGTACAGCAGGCGAGTCGAAAATGCACCCTTGATACCGGTCAGTTTCTCGAACGACTGGTCGGAGATGTAGTGCGCCATGTCACGCAGTTGTTCGGTGGTACCGGAAACACTGCCGTCCGCGACCTTCTGCTCGGTAGCGACGTTGAACAACGCCCACTGCACCTGCAGGCGACCGCCCGCTGGAACGATGCTGCCAACCATCATGTACTGGGCACCGACCGCCTTCCAGTCACGGAAGATGATTTCGCTCGGCTGGCTTGGCTGGCTGATCATGTTCTGTTTCGGAATCGGCGAGTAATAACCCGAGTTCCGAAGATCGTTGCCAATGATTTCAGCCATGTCGTCCGGCAGGACGGCACCGCCCTGGAAACCGAACGGTACGACGGCGATCGGGGTAGCCCGATCGCTGCCGCTGGTGACCAGAATGTTCTTTTCATCCGCCATCGCGATCCCTGCCATGCAGCAGATCACGACCAGCATTCCTCGAAGAAGGTTTCTCACAAGGCTAGATCCTCAGGTGTGAATGTCATCTTGAATGAACGATACGGAGCGAAATCGCTCGGCTTCATTCCCTGCATTTCCGTCAAACGTCCAATATTCTTGACCGCCGCCACTGCCGACGCATCGAAAGGACCGTCGCCACTGGACTTGGCCACGCTGACCGTGGTCACCGTGCCGTCCGGCAACATGCCGATCTGCAGCACAACCGTCATGCCCTTGCGTGCCGAAGGAGGACGAGCCCAACCTTCCGCTGCCCGCGCACGAATCAAGTCATCGAAGCTGCCTGCGGTTTCGTCACCACGTTCGTCCGCCAAAGCCTGTTGACGCTCGGTCTTGTCGGACAGCAGGTCGGCCAGAGCCTGGGCCTTCTTGTCCTCGACCGATTTGCGTGCCGCGTCCTGCGCTTTCTTCTTCGCAGCATCGGCAGCAGCTTTCTTCTTGGCTTCGTCGGCGACTTTCTTCTTCGCCTCTTCAGCCTCGGCTTTTTTCTTGGCGTCTTCGGCAGCTTTCTTCTTCGCGTCTTCGACGATCTTCTTCTTGGCTTCTTCAGCGGCCGCTTTCTTGGCCTCTTCTTCAGCAGCCTTCTTGGCTTCTTCTTCGGCTTTCTTCTTGGCTATATCAGCCAATTGTTTCTCTTCTGCCTTCTTGGCTTCGGCGGCTTTCTTCGCGTCGTCGGCTTTCTTGGCTTCATCAGCCTTCTTCGCCTCGTCCGCTTTTTTCGCCTCATCGGCCTTCTTGGCTTCCTCGGCCTTTTGAGCCGCTTCTTCTTTCTTTTGTTCCGCAGCCTTCACCGCTTCCTGCTCGACCTTTTTCTGCTCCATCTGCTCGACTTCGGTCTGGCGCGCGGCGGATTTCTTCGCCTCACCCGCAATCTTCTGATTGGTCTGGGTGGTCGCCTGACTTTTCGATTTCAGCTGGTAAAGGGTCGCCTGGACGATCGGTTTGGCCGGCGGCAGCTCCGGTGTCATGGCGAAACTGACGAACAGCATGCCGAACACCAGCACGTGCAAGCCAATCGCCCAGACACTGGGCCAGAAGTAGCTTTCCGAGGCGGACGGCTCTCGCTGTTGCTGCATCAGGGGGCCTCGGTGATCAAACCAACATTACCGACCCCGGCTTTCTGCAACCCGCCCATGGCACCCATGACGGAGCCATAATCGACGGACTTGTCGCCACGGATGAAGACCTGGGTACGCTTGCCGTTATCGTTACCGGCCGCGATGATCTTGGTCACCGCGCTGGTCATCTGCGGCAGGGTCATGGCCCGGTCCTGTTGCTTCTCGGTGTCGACTTCGCTGCCAAGGTTCCAGTAGTAGGTCTTGTCAGCCTTGATCGAAATGGTCAGCACCTGGGTGTTGTTGTCCTGCGGCAAGGCTTCGCTGGAAACCTTGGGCAGATCCACCTTCACGCCCTGATTGAGCATCGGCGCAGTCACCATGAAGATGACCAGCAGCACCAGCATCACGTCGATGTAAGGCACTACGTTCATCTCGGCGACCGGCTTGCGCTTGTGTCGGGCTCGAGTGATTAAAGCCATCGGGAAATACCTGCTTATTCTTCGCTGGTGTGCACTTTGCGGTGCAGGATCGCCTGGAACTCATCGGCGAAGGTGTAGTAGCGGCTCAGCAAGGTTTCACTGCGGGCAGAGAAACGGTTGTAAGCGATAACGGCCGGGATCGCGGCGAACAGACCGATCGCGGTGGCGATCAAGGCCTCGGCGATGCCGGGTGCCACGGTGGCCAGGGTGGCCTGCTGGGCGCTGGCCAGACCACGGAAGGAGTTCATGATCCCCCAGACAGTACCGAACAGACCGATGTACGGGCTGACCGAACCGACGGTGGCCAGGAACGGCAGGCTCTGCTCGAGCTTCTCTTCCTCGCGGGAGATGGCCACGCGCATGGCACGGGCCACACCTTCCATCACCGCTTCAGGATCGACGCCCGGCTGCTGGCGCAGACGGGAGAATTCCTTGAAGCCGGCACGGAAGATCTGCTCGACGCCCGAATCCGGATCCGGGTTGCTGCCGGCCTGGCGGTACAGTTTGGACAGGTCGATACCCGACCAGAATCGCTCCTCGAAGCTCTCGAGGGCACGTCGACCGGCGCGTATCAGATTGCTGCGCTGAAAGATCATGATCCATGAGGTCACCGATGCGGCCACCAGAGTCAACATTACCAACTGCACCACGATGCTGGCATTGCTGACCAGGCTCCACATGGAGGAATGGTCGACGACGTTAGCTTCCACGCTTTATCTCCTGCTTTGAGTGTGTACCCGTGCCGACCGCGTCGGCAAAGGCCGCACGCAGGTCTTCGGGAAGGGCCCGGGGTTTCAAACTGTTAGTGCGCACACAGGCCACCAGAAACTGCCCCTCGCAGAGCAGCACATTATCCGTTGCCCGCCTGACCTGCTGTCGAAAGCGCAGGCTGGCACGGTTCAATTCGATTACATCAGCGCTTACCAGCAGCTCGTCGTCCAGTCGCGCCGGCGCGTGATAACGCGCTTCGCTGGAATGCACGACGAACAACAGGTCCTCACCTGCCAGCGCCGACTGGGCAAAGCCCAGCTCCCGGAGCCGCTCGGTTCGAGCCCGTTCCATAAACTTGAGGTAATTAACGTAATACACGATGCCGCCCGCATCGGTGTCCTCGTAATAAACGCGACAACGATGTGTGAACGGCTCAAGCCCGTTTTGCGCGCGCATACTCTAGTGCTTACTCCTCGGGTTGCCAATCCGGCCAGGCAACTGTTTTTCATTGTTCAAAGGCTTTACCGCAAAAGTACCGTCCTGAGACAGTACAAACGCTGAATAAATCGCCAATAAATGTGTATCAATCGTCCACAGCATCCAGAAACTCGTCTGCCACGGGCATTTCGCCCATTCGTGACGGAATGTTTAAACCAAAATGCAGGTACGCATGCCGGGTCACCACCCTGCCCCGCGGCGTGCGCATGATGTAGCCCTGCTGGATCAGATACGGCTCCAGCACATCTTCGATCGTGTGACGCTCTTCGCTGATCGCGGCCGCGAGACTGTCGATGCCGACCGGACCGCCATCGAACTTCTCGATCATGGTCAGCAGCAATCGCCGGTCCTGATGATCGAAGCCGTGTTCGTCGACATCCAGCAGGTTCAATGCCAGATCAGCGACGGACTTGGTGATATGCCCCTTGGCCCGGACTTCGGCAAAATCCCGCACCCTGCGCAGCAGTCGATTGGCGATCCGCGGCGTGCCACGGGCACGGCGGGCGATCTCGAAAGAGCCTTCCGGATCCAGCGGCAATCCAAGGATATTCGCCGAACGACTGACGATCGTCGCCAGATCGGCGGTGCTGTAGAACTCCAGGCGCTGGACGATACCAAAACGGTCGCGCAGCGGGTTGGTCAGCATCCCTGCCCGCGTCGTTGCACCGACCAGGGTGAACGGCGGCAGATCAAGCTTGATCGAACGCGCCGCCGGCCCTTCACCGATCATGATGTCGAGCTGAAAATCCTCCATCGCCGGGTACAGCACTTCTTCGACGATTGGCGACAGACGATGGATTTCATCGATGAACAGCACGTCGTGCGGCTCAAGGTTGGTCAACAGCGCGGCCAGATCCCCGGGGCGCTCGAGCACCGGTCCCGACGTACTCTTGATCGACACACCCATTTCCTGGGCAATGATGTTGGCCAGAGTAGTCTTGCCCAATCCGGGCGGGCCGAAAATCAGGGTGTGGTCGAGGGATTCGCTACGGCCACGGGCGGCCTGGATAAACAGTTCCATCTGCTCGCGGACGGTCGGCTGGCCGATGTATTCGGCCAGGCTGACGGGACGTATAGCCCGATCCTGGACTTCTTCGCGCTCACGCGGACTGTGCGTGGCGGCGATCAGACGATCAGCTTCAATCACTTAAATCATTCCCTTCAGGGCGCGTCGGATCATGTCTTCACTGCTCAAGCCTTTCTCCTTGATCGCGGAAATCGCCTTGCTCGCTTCCTGTGGCTTGTAGCCCAGGGAAATCAGCGCGCTGACCGCATCATTCTCGGCGGTATTGACCGGCGCCGGGCCGTCCGGCTGGTTAGGCACCAGTGCAAACATGGCCGGCGAGGTTTCCCAGGCCTTGAAGCGATCCTTGAGCTCCACCAGCAGACGCTCGGCGGTTTTCTTGCCTACGCCCGGCACCTTGGTCAGCGCCGAGGTGTCCTGGGATTGCACGCAGCGGATCAGCTCATCGACTTCCAGACTCGACATCAGGGCCAGGGCCAGTTTCGGCCCCACACCATTGAGACGGATCAACTCGCGAAAAAAGTCTCGCTCGCGCTTGCCGGCAAAACCATAGAGTAACTGCGCGTCTTCGCGTACGACCAAATGGGTGTGCAAGGTCAGTGGTTCACCGACCGACGGCAGGCGATACAAGGTGGTCATGGGCACTTCCAACTCATACCCGAGGCCGTTTACATCCAGAATCAGGTGCGGCGGCTGTTTCTCAGCCAGAGTGCCGCGCAAGCGTCCAATCACGTTTCAGATCCTTGAGCGTTGGCCAGCCGTGGGCTGGCGACCAACAGAACATGGATTTACGGCCGACGACCCAGGCGCGAAATCCACATTCCGTGAAATTGACTGCTGATGCTATCAGAGACGCAGGCGCCCGCCACGACTGCGTGCGGTACCCAGACCGTGAGGCAACAGGCTGGAGCGAGTGTGCGCGTGGCAAATGGCAATGGCCAACGCGTCAGAAGCGTCGATTTGCGGCTTGCTGGTCAGTTTCAGCATGTGCATGACCATCATCTGAACCTGCTCTTTATTCGCGGCGCCGGTGCCGACCACCGCCTGCTTGACTTGAGTGGCCGTGTACTCGGCGATCTCCAGGCTCTCCTCGGCGCCAGCAACAATAGCGGCCCCCCTGGCCTGCCCCAGTTTCAGCGCGGAATCGGCGTTCTTCGCCATGAACACCTTTTCGATCCCCATGGTCACCGGACCGTAGGTCTGGATGATTTCCCGTACACCGCGATAGACGATTTGCAGACGTTCATGCAGCTCGCCGGCACCGGTACGAATGCAGCCGGAAGCCACGTAGACACAACCACGGCCCGTATCGCGAACAATGCCGTATCCGGTGATGCGCGAACCGGGGTCGATACCAAGAATTAAAGTCATAAGCCTGCAGGTTCGAAAAAACACAAAAACAAATGTGGGAGCTGGCTTGCCAGCGATGACGGAATGTCAGGCGCCATCATTACCTGATGTGCCGACGCCATCGCTGGCAAGCCAGCTCCCACATTGAAGCCTAGCCGTTATCAGCCGAGCTGAGCAGCCACGTCTTCCGGAATATCCGCGTTGGAATAGACGTTTTGCACGTCATCCAGGTCCTCGAGCATGTCGATCAGCTTGAGCACCTTCTCCGCACCTTCCAGATCCAGTTCGGCACTGGTGGTCGGCTGCATGACGATTTCCGCGTCATCGCCCTTGAACCCGGCCGCTTCCAGCGCATTGCGCACCGCGTAGAAACTGGTGAAAGAGGTGAACACGTCGATCGAGCCGTCTTCGTGGCTGACCACGTCGTCGGCGTCAGCTTCCAGCGCCGCTTCTGTCAGCGCGTCTTCATCGACACCCGGTGCAAAGCTGATCTGGCCCTTGCGTTCGAACAGGTAGGCCACCGAACCGTCGGTACCGAGGTTGCCGCCACACTTGCTGAACGCGTGACGCACGGCCGCTGCGGTGCGGTTACGGTTATCGGTCATGCATTCGACCATCACCGCCACGCCACCCGGGCCGTAACCTTCGTAGGTCAGTTCTTCAACGTTGTCGGCTTCGGTAGCGCCGGCGCCACGAGCCACGGCACGATCGATGATATCGCGACTCATGTTGGCGCCCAGCGCCTTGTCCAGTGCCAGACGCAAACGCGGGTTGGAGCCCGGATCACCGCCGCCCTGACGGGCCGCCACGGTCAGCTCGCGGATCCACTTGGTGAAAATCTTGCCTCTCTTGGCATCCTGGCGTTCTTTGCGGTGCTTGATGTTCGCCCACTTGGAATGACCTGCCATAACTCGCTCCGAATTCTCTTGAACAATGCCCGCCATGCAGGTGCATCGGCCAGCAAAAAATCTCGTTTTCAATCACTGCAGAAAGAAAAAAGGCGCATCCGAAGATGCGCCTTCAGGCCCGTCTTACTCAGCCTTTGGTGTTTCACGCAAACGAATGTGCAGTTCGCGCAGTGCCTTGGCATCCACGACACCCGGCGCCTGCGTCATCACGTCGGCAGCACTCTGGGTTTTCGGGAAAGCGATCACTTCACGGATCGACTGGGCGCCGGTCATCAGCATCACCAGACGGTCCAGACCGAAGGCCAGGCCACCGTGCGGCGGTGCACCGTACTTCAACGCGTCGAGCAGGAAGCCGAACTTCTCTTCCTGTTCCGCTTCGTTGATCCCCAGCAGACGGAATACCGCCTGTTGCATCTCTTTACGGTGGATACGGATCGAACCGCCACCCAGTTCGGTGCCGTTCAGAACCATGTCGTAGGCACGGGACAGCGCGCCAGCCGGGTTGGCTTCGAGCTCTTCCGGGGTGCACTTCGGCGCGGTGAACGGGTGGTGCAGAGCAGAGAAGCTGCCGTCGTCGTTCTCTTCGAACATCGGGAAGTCGACGACCCACATCGGTGCCCACTCGCAGGTCAGCAGCTTCAGGTCGTGACCGAGCTTGATACGCAGCGCGCCCAGGGCTTCGCTGACGATCTTGGCCTTGTCGGCGCCAAAGAACACGATATCGCCGTCGACTGCACCGACGCGATCGAGGATCACGTTCAGGTTGGCTTCCGGAATGTTTTTCACGATCGGCGACTGCAGACCTTCAACACCGGCCGCGCGCTCGTTGACCTTGATGTACGCCAGGCCCTTGGCACCGTAGATACCGACGAACTTGGTGTAATCGTCGATCTGCTTGCGCGGCATGCTCGCCCCGCCTGGAACGCGCAGTGCGGCGATACGGCATTTCGGATCGTTGGCAGGGCCGCTGAAGACTTTGAAATCCACTTCTTTCAGCTGATCGGCCACGTCTACCAGTTCCAGCGGGTTACGCAGGTCCGGCTTGTCGGAACCGTAGCGGCGCATGGCTTCTTCGAAGGTCATGTGCGGGAATTCGCCGAATTCCAGATCCAGCACTTCCTTGAACAGGTTGCGGATCATGCCTTCGGTCAGGCCCATGATGTCTTTTTCGTCGAGGAAGCTGGTCTCGATGTCGATCTGAGTGAACTCAGGCTGACGGTCGGCACGCAGGTCTTCGTCGCGGAAGCACTTGGCGATCTGGTAGTAGCGGTCGAAACCGGCAACCATCAGCAGTTGCTTGAACAGCTGTGGCGATTGCGGCAGCGCGAAGAACGAACCGGCGTGGGTACGGCTCGGTACGAGGTAGTCGCGCGCGCCTTCCGGAGTCGCACGGGTCAGGATCGGCGTTTCCACGTCGAGGAAGCCGTTTTCGTCGAGGTAGCGACGGATGCTGGTGGTCATGCGCGAACGCAGACGCAGCTTCTCGGCCATTTCCGGGCGACGCAGGTCGAGGAAGCGATAGCGCAGGCGGGTTTCTTCACCGACGTCGGAGAACTCGTTCAGCGGGAACGGCGGGGTTTCCGACTCGTTCAGCACTTCCAGTTCGTAGCCCAGGACTTCGATCATGCCCGACGCCATGTTGGCGTTGGTGGCACCGGCCGGACGCAGACGCACCTTGCCGGTGATCTTCACGACGTATTCGCTGCGCACGCGATCGGCGGCGGCGAAGCTCTCGGCGCGATCCGGATCGAATACCACCTGGGCCAGACCGTCACGATCACGGATATCGAGGAAAATCACCCCGCCGTGGTCGCGGCGACGGTGAACCCATCCGCAAAGGGTAATTTCCTGGCCTTCCAGGCTTTCGTTCAGTTGGCCGCAATAATGGCTGCGCATCATGGTAGTGGTTTCGCTTCTCGTAATTCGAAATTCGGTGGAGATCCCGTCGCACTCAAGCGCCCCGGAAACTCACGCATGTCGTTCGACCTGGGCCTGAACCCTAGTCAGATTTGTCGCCACCGGCCAGATTCTTCTTCGCGCCGGTCTTGAAATCGGTTTCGTACCAACCGCTGCCGCTGAGGCGAAAGCCCGGCATGGACAGCTGTTTCCTGAGCTCTGGAGCCTGACAGGCAGGGCAATCGATCAGTGGTGCGTCACTGATCTTTTGAATGGCTTCCAACTGATGACCACAGGAAGCACATTGGTAATCGTACATCGGCATGGAGTTGTCTCGGCGATCAGATTGCCAGCTCCCGCAGGGCGGTGTGGCGAAAGAGCGGGATTATATCCATTAAATGCGGCCTGTGCAGCCGCAAGACTGCACAGGCCGCCACGTCATTGGCAACCCCCGGCCGACACCGAGGCATCACGCAGGCCATGTACGACACACAGCACCCGTACAAGGCCGCTGAAGTTCTTCACCCCGCCGTGGCGCAAATGCACCTCGCGATCGACACGGGATAACAGCGTACCGACCGAACAACTGTTGTTCTCCGCCATGCGACCCAGAATATTCCAGTAGACCTGCTCCAGCCGCATGCAGGTTGCAAAACCGTTCAAACGCACCGAACGGGCCAGCGGCTGGATCAATGCCATGTCGAACTCTTCAAGAAACGGCGCCAGGGCTCCGTCCTGCCGTGAGCCGATGGCGATGTCACCTCGCCTGTCTCCACCTTCCATATCGTTGACACTCCTTTGCCATCGCTGCCTCTTGTCAAGGCAACATCCTGTCACCTCATTAAAAGCGCAGGGGCAAAGGTATATCCAGACGACTTTTTATCCGTCTGCGTAGGATAAGCCAACACAGCAAGGAGGATCATGGAGCGGCGAGCCGCTCTCTTCATTTCCTACATTAGCGAATGCCTTTTCCCGGCCAAAACAGGCGCACGCCCCACAATTCGTGTCCGGTGCGCCTCCGGCAATCAGGCTTCGAGCAGCGCCCTGAGCATCCACGCGGTTTTCTCGTGGACTTGCATGCGCTGGGTCAAAAGGTCAGCGGTCGGCTCGTCACTGACTTTATCAAGCAACGGGAAAATGCCGCGGGCGGTACGGGTGACCGCTTCCTGACCTTCGACCAATTGCCTGATCATGTCTTCGGCACTTGGCACCCCCACTTCTTCTTTGATGGAAGAAAGGCGCGCATAGGTCGCATAGGCACCCGGTGCCGGAAAGCCCAAGGCCCGGATGCGCTCGGCGATCGAGTCCACGGCCAGTGCCAGCTCGTTGTATTGCTCTTCGAACATCAGGTGCAGGGTGCGGAACATCGGACCGGTGACGTTCCAGTGGAAATTATGGGTTTTCAGATACAGCACATAGGTGTCCGACAGCAGACGCGACAACCCTTCGACGATGGACTTGCGATCCTCTTCACTGATACCGATATCGATTGCCATGTTTACCCCCTAACGGCGATTGAATTCATCCAGCAGGTGTCGCTGCACTGTAGCAAGGCCACCCTCGCCTGACAGCCCCCGTATCGACCCGATAGAGGCGACAAATCGCCCCACGCATGCCGCTGGCCGGCGTGATTTGAGTAGCTGCAGGCTTTGCTGTTAAATAGACAGCGTGTCGCTACGCCCCGTTTTCCGGGTGTTGCGCATAGGCTGATACCGGGTACGTGTCCAACGCCTCTTATAGTTTCGAAGCGAACCGTGCGCCTTCAGCTCTTCCTTGTGAGCCGTCATAACGTGAGTCAATAAAAATGTTGAAAATCGTCCACCTGCTAATGGGCGCAGCGGCGTTGCTGCTGTCGTTCATACCCAGCTTGAAATCCGAAGCCGTTCCTTACCTGCAACAACCCGATGCACTTTACCTGGCCTTTTTCGGCCTGCTGAACCTGGTCATTGCCCCGGTGATCCCTTACTGGAACAAAGGCCCGCGCCAGCATTTGCAAAACCTTGTCAGCGCCCTGCTGGTGCTCACCGTCGTGCTGCAAACCCTGACCCTGATCGCACCGATGCCGGTCATCGCCGGCCAGCCTGCGGTACTGTTCAGCCTGGCGATCGCTCTGGTTGCCGTGGTCCTGCACCTGGCCGTCAGCTTCTACAGGTCATCTCCGGCTGCCGCGCCGACCAGCTACGACATGAGCAACCGCGATACCGGTACCGTCAAGTGGTTCAACACTTCCAAGGGCTTCGGCTTTATCTCCCGGGACTCCGGCGATGATATTTTCGTGCACTTTCGCGCCATTCGTGGCGAAGGCCACCGCGTCCTGGTCGAAGGCCAGCGTGTGGAGTTCTCGGTGATGAACCGTGACAAAGGCCTGCAAGCCGAGGATGTGATCGCCGCCCTGCCACGTCGCTGATCCAGAACGGAAAAACCGCGAACAGCCTGGCTGTCCGCGGTTTTTTATTGCCCTTACAAAATACGCAAACTCAGTAATGCGGCGGCGGCGCGTCTTCTTCAAAGGATCCAAACTGGCCGACCATTTCTTCCTGGCGCTTGAGCAGTGCGGCCATCTGCAACTGCAGACGCTCCACCACATTCTGCTGAGTCACCAGCACGTCGTTCAGCGCCTGAATGGTGTCATCCTGAAAGGCCTGGCGGCTTTCCAGATCGTTAACGCGTTGTTCCAGGCTCATGTTCAGCCCTCCAGAAACTTGAAATCTTCGTCCAGCACCAGGCGCAGTCGCTCGCGGATCGCGGCCACCTGCCCGGCACCATAAGGCGTAGCAGGATGCTTGCCCCAGACCGGCGCCGGCCATGCGGCATCATCACGCTTACGCACGATCACATGCATGTGCAGCTGACTGACGACGTTGCCCAGGGTGGCAACGTTCATTTTGTCGGCATCGAACGAGTCCTTGAGCACTTCGGCCAGCGCGGTGGTTTCCTGCCAGAGGCGCTGCTGGTCTGCGACATCCAATTGAAACAACTCGCTGATATCGTCGCGACGAGGCACCAGGATGAACCAGGGGTAGTTGGCGTCATTGGACAGCAGCAACCGGCAGAGCGGGAAGTCACCGATGGTCAGGGTGTCCTGTTGAAGTCGTGGATCTAAAGCAAACACTGGGTGCACTCCCGGCTGATCGACATTATTCAGCTTAGTGGGCCTCCCGAGGGGACGGCGCACTAAACGACAGGACGGCAGCATACCTTCGATTGCCCGGCCCTTCACGACGAAGCAGCGCCCCGACATGGAGCATTTCTGGAGATCGCGCACCAGCACAAGACCCACCGATCCAGGTAACGCGCGGAAATGATCATGGCTCACCCCTGTGTTCAGGGTCATGACAGGGCTCAAGTGTTTGAATTCGGTACAGCCAGAAAAATTATTTGCACCAAAACCGTACAGCGCGTCTACGCTCAATGGCTTAGGTATCCGCCAAATACTCACTGACAGGGTGAACCGGTAACGTTTTTGATTGTCGCGGGTTGAAAACAGGTGTGACAGCACCAAGCGAGAAAGCGCGTCAACCCCCATCGAAAACGTGCCTGAGCCCCAGGGATTACAAGGTTTTTACAGCAACAGGCGGGTAAGGAAAAAAATATCCGCATTCATTTTGCGGTTTGTGCACGCTTGTTGCATTCATACTCAAATGGGCTATGAGCACACCACGGGAAGTGGCAGTGCCAGGCCCAAGAAAAACAGTGGCAGGGTTGCCCGATGGAGATTCAAGTGTTTTGCCAGGGACTCTTTTTTACCGATGCAGAAAGGCCCAGAAACAGCGATAAAGTTGTCAGCCCGGCTGCATGGGTACTGTGAATTTGCGACATCGACCAAGCCATTTGCGACAGCGTCGTAAAGAACGTGAAAGGTTGTATGCGCAAGTATCGCCAACATTGTCGGCGTGATATAAGTTTGCGCCGACACAAAAAGAAAGAGCCGCCCAGATAATAAAACAGGTGGGACGGCAGTACTCTTCTAAAACCAAAGGAGCAAATCACGATGCGCGTGATGAAGTGGAGCATGATCGCACTGGCAGTTTCAGCAGCCGCCAGTACTCAATTGGCTACGGCCGCACCTTTTGTTAGTGACCAGTCTGAAGCCAAAGGCTTTGTCGAAGACGCGAAACTGACCGAGACGTTGAAGAACTACTACTTCAACCGCGACAACAAGAACGGCGGCCACGACCAGAAAGACTGGACCCAGGGTTTCCTCGGCAACTTCACTTCCGGTTACACCCAAGGCACCGTAGGCGTCGGTATCGATGCATTCGGTTACCTGGCGGTCAAACTGGATGGCGGTGACGGTACTTCCGGTACCGGTAACATGAGCCGCAGCAATACCGTCAAAGCCAACGGCTATGCCCATGACGTTGATGACAGCCAAGGCAAAGCCGGCGCAGCCATCAAATTCCGCATCTCCAAAACCGAGCTGAAAATCGGCGACCAGCAGCCAAGCACTGCTCCAGTGTTCGCTGTCGGTGGTTCCCGCGTTCTGCCGCAAACTGCCAGCGGCTTCCAGCTGCAGAGCAGTGAAATCAAAGACCTCGATCTCGAAGCCGGTCACTTCTACTCGGCTACCAGCCAGGACAAAAACGCTCGTGAAGGCGGCCTTTACGCCACCTACGCAGGCGTAGAAGCCAAAAACATCGACTACTTCGGTGGTAAATACGGCATCACTGACAACCTGACTGCATCCCTGTACGGCGCCAAGCTGGAAGACATCTGGAACCAGTACTACGCGAACGTGAACCTCACCACGCCATTCGGTGGTGACACTTCGTTGAACACTGATTTCAACATCTACCGCACCACCGACACCGGTAGCGCCAAAGCGGGCGAAATCAGCAACACCGCCTTCTCGCTGGCAACCGCGCTGTCGTTCCTGAAAGCGCACACCTTCACCCTGGCCTTCCAGAAGGTCAACGGCGACACCCCGTTCGACTACATCGGCGTGGGCAAGAACAACCGTGGTGGCGACTCGATCTTCCTCGCCAACTCCATCCAGTACTCCGACTTTAACGGTGCAGGCGAGAAATCCCTGCAAGCCCGTTACGACCTGAAAATGGCCGAGTACGGCGTGCCTGGCCTGAGCTTCATGGTTCGTTACGTCAAAGGCTGGGATATCGACGGCACCCACACTCCAGCGGGTAGCGCTTACGCCGGTCTCTACGGTGAAGATGGCAAGCACCACGAAACCAACTTTGAAGCCAAGTATGTGGTTCAAAGCGGTCCGGCAAAAGACCTGTCCTTCCGTATTCGTCAAGCGTGGCACGTTGCTAACGCTGATGAAGGCGAAGGCGACGTTAAAGAGTTCCGCCTGATCACCGAGTACCCACTGAACATCTTGTAATCGTCAGTGGTTAGTTTGGTTGAATGAAAAAGGCCCATCTTCGGATGGGCCTTTTTTGTTATCTGTCACTTGTAATAAATGCCTGACCAACAAGTCAGGCAATTAATTAGCAACCTATCATTACACCGCCGATTCCTGAACCACACGAATCACTCGCTGTGGAAACGGAATGTCAATGCCGGCAGTCTTTAAACGATCACGGGACTGTTCGTTAAACATGAACATCACATCCCAGTAGTCCGCAGTTTTAACCCACACACGCAGCGAAACAGTGATCGAACTGTCTCCCAGAGTAGAAATGACCGCCTGCGGCGCCGGATCCTGCAGAACGCGATCATCCTTGGCCAGATCCAACAGCACCTGACGGGCCTTTTGCAGATCGGCTTCGTAATCGACACCCACGTCAAACACCACCTTGCGGGTTGGCTGACGGTTGGTGTTGGTAATGATGCCATTCGACAGATTGCCGTTCGGCACGATGATGGTCTTGTTGTCGCCGGTACGCAGTACGGTGTGGAAAATCTGGATGCTGTCGACAGTACCCGCCACGCCTTGCGCTTCGATCCAGTCACCGATACGGAAAGGACGGAACAGCAGAATCAGCACGCCGCCGGCGAAGTTCGCCAGGCTGCCCTGCAATGCCAGACCGATGGCCAGACCCGCCGCACCGATTGCCGCGACAAACGAAGTGGTCTCGACGCCGATCATCGACGCCACACTGACGATCAGCAGCACCTTGAGAATGATGTTGGCCAGGCTGCTGATGAAACCTTGCAGCGCCAGGTCGGCATTGCGCAGAGCCAGTAAGCCACCGAGCTTTTGCGTGACCTTGTTGATCAGCCACCAGCCGATCGCCAGGGTAATCACCGCCAGCAGTACACGGCTGCCGTATTCCATGATCATCGGAATCCACGCCTGGGACGCCTTGACCAGGTGGTCCACCTCAGCATTCAAATCCATCTTTTATCTCCTGATTTCCGGCTACCCGGGCTATGAAATATCAACGGCAGAAAGACCGAGGCCATTGGGGCTCAATCGTTTCTGCCGCTGCTTGGCCCTCGGACGCTGAAAACGCCGAGAGGTTCCCGACCGAGACGGCTCAGTCGCGGAAGTTGTTGAACTGAAGTGGCATGCCGAACTCCTTGGCACGCAGCGCCGCAATGGCTTCCTGCAGGTCATCACGCTTCTTGCCGGTCACACGCACCTGCTCGCCCTGAATGGCGGCCTGTACCTTGAGCTTGGCTTCCTTGATGTGGCCGACGATCTTCTTCGCCAGTTCCTTGTCGATGCCTTCCTTGAGGACGGCATCCTGCTTCATCAGCTTGCCCGAGGCGAAGGAGTCTTTGACTTCGAGGCACTGCACGTCGATCTTGCGCTTGACCAGGGCCAGCTTGAGGATCTCGATCATCGCTTCCAGCTGGAAATCGGCTTCAGCGGTCAGGTGGACGGTCAGGTCCTTTTCCTTGAATTCAAAGCTGCCCTTGCCTTTCAGGTCATAACGACGATCGAGTTCCTTCACGGCGTTCTCGACCGCGTTGGTGAGTTCGTGTTTGTCCAGTTCGGATACCACGTCGAACGACGGCATGTAATCTCTCCAATAAAAAGGCGCGCTCGTTCAGGACGCGGCGCGCTTGGCTTGCGGTTAAAATCGGGCTCATTATAACGGGTCTTTTCCCACCGACACGGCGAGCCTTGCATGCCTGTACCTTACCGAGTGAAAAACTGATGTCCACCCCCTGGCATGTGCTGGGCGCCGGAAGCCTCGGCACGCTCTGGGCCACACGTCTGGCCCGGGCCGGATTGCCTGTCCGGTTGATCCTGCGCGATATCGACCGTTTGCATGACTATGCGACGACGGGCGGCTTGACGCTGGTGGAACAAGGCGTGGCCAGCCGTTATGCCATCCCCGCCGAAACGCCGGACAGCCCCGAACCGATCCGTCGTTTGCTGGTGGCGTGCAAGGCCTATGACGCCCAAAGCGCCGTGGCCGGTGTCGCTCATCGTCTGGCCCCAGACGCAGAACTGATTCTTCTGCAAAACGGCCTCGGCAGCCAGGAAGCGGTCGCCGCGCAAGTCCCGCAGGCACGCTGCATCAGTGCATCGAGCACCGAAGGCGCGTTTCGTGACGGTGACTGGCGCGTGGTGTTCGCCGGTCACGGCTACACCTGGCTCGGCGACGTCAGCCATCCCGTGGCGCCCCTCTGGCTCGACGATCTGGAAGCCGCAAAAATCCCCCACGAATGGACCGCCGACATCCTCACTCGCCTGTGGCGAAAACTGGCGCTCAACTGCGCGATCAATCCGCTGACCGTGTTGCATGACTGTCGCAACGGCGGTTTGCAGCAACACCACTGCGAAGTCGCCACACTCTGCGCCGAGTTGACCGAGTTGCTGGAACGCTGCGGTCAGCCGGCGGCAGCGGACAATCTGCAACTGGAAGTCGAGCGGGTCATTCTGGCCACAGCGGCCAATTTCTCCTCCATGTATCAGGACGTGGCCAACAAGCGCCGTACCGAAATCAGCTATCTGTTGGGCCATGCCTGCAAAGTCGCGCAACGCCATCAATTGAACCTGCCGCATCTACAACAATTGCAGCAACGGCTGACAGCCCATCTGTACAGTCTCGGATTGCCCGTCGACTGAGCAGCGGCTACGCTGCCCACTTGTTCCTTTGCTGCGATAACCCCGATGCCATTGCGCCAGCGCCTCGAAAACCTGCCGGTCGGCCAGAAACTGCTGGCCGCCCTGCTGGTGCTGTTGACCACCGTGTTACTGGTCGCCAACCTGACCTTCATCAGCGCGGCCTATTACATTTCCCAGGAGAGCATGGCGCCGCAGGCGCTGCAGACCATTGGCCGGCTGGTCGCGAACCCGAGCCTGATCGCCGAAGCGCTGCAATCACCGCAGAACGCCGAACGCCTGCTCAAGGAGCTCGACAGCTACTCGCCGCTGCGAGCCGCTGCCCTGTATGACGGCAAGGGTGATCGTATTGCGCAGGTACAACGCGGCGACAAGCTCAACCTGCCGGAGCGTTACCGGCATATTGAAGCCTGGCAGCTCACCGAGTTTCGCAGCAATCAACTGATCACCCTGCCCCGCCCCGGCACTGCGCCGGGTCATCTGCTGCTGGTGGCCAGCAGCGAACTGCCGATGGCGTTCTATACCGGCACCCTGACGGCGAGTCTGGGAATCCTGATTTTCAGCGTCCTGCTGTGGCTGGTGATTGCCCGGCAAATCAAGCGCCTGATCACTCGACCCATCCACGAACTCGAAGAGCTGTCCCGCCAGGTCACCCGCGAGGAGAACTATGCCCTGCGCGCTTCCCGTGGCAACCACGACGAAATCGGCAGCCTGGCCGAGGCGTTCAACACCATGCTTTCACGCATCGAGGCCCGCGAGCAGCAGCTCAAGCGCGCCCGCGATGACTCGCAAGCCGCCTACGATCAGGCACAGGGCCTGGCCGAAGAAACCCGCCACACCAACCGTAAGCTGGAGCTGGAAGTCCAGGTGCGCAGCAAGATCGAGAAAAAGCTCACGGGCTTCCAGAACTACCTCAACAGCATCATCGACTCCATGCCCTCGGCGCTGATTGCCCTCGACGAGCAGCTCTACGTCACCCAGTGGAACCAGGAGGCCAGCGCCCTCTCCGGAACGCGGCTGGACGAAGCGCTGAACCAGCCGATCTTCCTTGCCTTCGAACCGCTCAAGCCGTTTCTGCCGCAACTCAAGCAGACCGTCGAACAACACACGGTGGCGAAGATCGAGCGAGTGACGTGGTTCAAGGACGACGAGCCCAAGCACTACGCCCTGACCTTCTACCCGCTGATGGGCGGTGCCGGGCGTGGTGTGGTGATCCGGATCGACGACATCACCCAGCGCCTGTCCCTGGAAGAAATGATGGTGCAGTCGGAGAAAATGCTCTCGGTTGGCGGTCTCGCTGCCGGCATGGCCCACGAAATCAACAACCCGCTGGGCGCGATCCTGCACAACGTGCAAAACATTCGTCGGCGCCTGTCGCCCGACCTGCCGAAGAACCTCGAACAGGCCGAGCAACTGGGTATCGAGCTGGAGACCGTGAACCGCTACCTGCAAGGCCGGGAAGTCCCGCAACTGCTCGACGGCATTCAACAGGCCGGGGCCCGGGCAGCAAAGATCGTCACCCACATGCTCAGTTTCAGCCGTCGCAGCACCCGTCAGATGGCGCCATGCGACCTGCCGGCACTGATCGATCAGGCCGTGGAAATCGCCGGCAACGATTTCGACCTGGCCATCGGCTTCGATTTCAAGGGGCAGGCGATCATCCGTCAGTTCGACCCGGCACTGGGCCCTGTGCCAGGCACCGCCAATGAACTTGAGCAGGTGCTGCTCAACCTGCTGAAAAACGCCGCGCAAGCGATTCACCAGCGCGAAGACGACAGCGAACCGGGGCGGATCATTCTGCGCACCCGACTCAATCCGCCATGGGCCGAGATTCAGGTCGAAGACAATGGCATCGGCATGAGCGAGAACGTGCGCAAACGGACGTTCGAGCCGTTCTTCACCACCAAGGAAATCGGCCAGGGCACCGGGCTCGGCCTGTCGGTGTCGTACTTCATCATCACCAACAACCACAAAGGGCAGATGGAAGTGCAGTCCACACCCGGGCAAGGCACTTGCTTCACCCTGCGCCTGCCGCTCGTGCAACCGGCACCCATCGCTGCAGAAACCAATCAACTACCGAGGTAAACCATGGGCTTTCGCTTGTCGAAGATTTACACCCGCACCGGCGACAAAGGCGAAACCGGACTTGGCGACGGCCGCCGCGTACCCAAGGATCATCCGCGGATCGAGGCAATTGGCGAGGTCGACACCCTGAACAGTCAGGTCGGCGTGCTGCTGGCCGGATTGATTGCCGAGCGCGAAGACTACCCCGGGCTCAACGAGTTGATCGAAGTTCTGGCGCCTTGTCAGCACCGACTGTTTGATCTGGGTGGCGAGCTGGCAATGCCGGAATATCAGGCGCTGAACACAGCAGAAATCGAGCGACTGGAAGCGGCCATCGATGTGTGGAACGAAGAGTTGGGGCCGCTGGAGAACTTCATTCTGCCTGGCGGCTCGATGCTGATTGCCCAGGCGCATGTTTGCCGCAGCCTGGCGCGCAGTGCCGAGCGTCGTTGTCAGCATTTGAATGCGATCGAGCCGTTGGCCGGGGTTGGCCTGGCTTATATCAATCGCTTGTCGGATCTGTTGTTTGTCGCGGCCAGGTTGATTGCGCGACGCCAGGGTATTGCCGAGATTCTGTGGCAACCGGCGGCGAAACCTTCAGAGGTGTAGCGCCGATCAGGACGCCTTCGTCGGAACGCCGCCCGGAGCAGGCTCGCTCCCACAGGGAATGTATTCCTATAGTTGGAATGCAATCAAATGTGGGAGCGAGCCTGCTCGCGAAGGGGCCAGATGCGTCAATGCTAAATCAAGCTTCTGGCCAGAACGCCCGAATCCCCGCCACACCCTGCGCCCCGGCACTCCACGCTTTCTCGCGCTCGGCCGGGCCGACTCCACCCAGCAGGAATACCGGTTTGCTGAAGCCTTCGATCAACGTCGATGCCTGCTCCCAGCCCAACGGTTGCGCGTCCGGGTGAGTCAGGGTCGGCTGCACCGGCGACAGGGTGACGAAATCCACGCCCATCTGCTCGGCCAGCGCGAGCTCTTCAACATTGTGGCAGGACGCCGCCAGCCAGCGCTCCGCCGGTAGCGGACGCCCTGCGGCCGCGTACTTGCGCAGTTGCGCCGAGGTGATGTGCCAACCGGCGGACGGGAAATCCCCCAGCCACTCGAACGGCCCCTTGATCATCAACTGCGCCTTGCCGGCACACAGGCCGACCGCGTCCACCGCCAGATCGCGGTACTTCGGATCATAGCCATTGGGTGCTCGCAGCTGGATCAGCTTGATGCCACCGGCAATCGCTTTCTGGATACCACGCAGCAACGCCGGGGTTTCCAGATCTTGCGGGGTGATCAGGTATTCAGCGGGCAGACGCGCTGCCGCGACGATCGGCTGGTTGGCCGCCGGGAATTCGTAATTCGTCAGTTCCCTGGCCGACACCCAGGCCAATGGCTGGCCTTCGGCGCCGTGGGGTTCGCCGGTGAAGCTCGAGACTTCCCAGACATCCAGCAACACCTGTTTGTCCGGGTAATCGTGGCGAACCTTGATCAGCGGGCGGGCGGCGCCGACGACAATGCCCAGTTCTTCCTGCAGCTCACGGGCCAGCGCGGTTTCCACCGACTCATCGGCCTCGACCTTGCCACCGGGAAATTCCCACAGCCCCCCCTGATGCTGGGTGTCAGCACGGCGGGCGATGAGAATTTTGCCGCTGTCGTCACGAATGACGGCAGCAGCGACGTGTACACGTTTCACGACTGCAACTCCTCCAGTCCGGCCTTTTGCCAGGCTTTGAAGGCCGGCCATTGGTAGACGGTTTCAACATAGGCTTCATCTTCGGCCGGCAGCTTCACCTGATAGGTACGCAGACGCACGGCAATCGGTGCGAAGAACGCATCGGCCAGCGACACCCGACCAAACAGGAACGGCCCGGCCTCGGTCGCCGCCGCCCGGCATTCGGCCCACAGCGCGAGCATACGCTCGACATCGACCTTCACCTCCGGCGGCACCGGATTGAGCGGTGCGTCGTGGCTCAGGTTGAACGGCATGTGATTGCGCATGGCGAAGAAGCCGCTGTGCATCTGCGCACAGGCAGAGCGCGCCTGAGCACGAGCGGCGATGTCGGTCGGCCAGAGTTGCTCGGAAGGAAACTGTTCGGCCAGGTATTCGGCAATTGCCAGCGAGTCGGCGACGGTGCCACGGGCGGTTTTCAGCAACGGCACCTTGCCGCTAGGCGAATGCTTGAGCAACCGCTCGCGGGTGTCGGGTTTGCCGAGCTTGATCAGTTCTTCGGTGTAGGGCGCGCCGGTCAGCTCAAGCGCCAGTGCCGCGCGCAGGGACCAGGAGGAAAGCAGTTTGTCGCCGATGATCAGGTGAAGGCTCATGTTCGGGTCCTTTCATGGGACAGAAGAAAAGGAGGTCCGCAGACCTCCCTCTTCGGCAGGGATCAGGTGCGGTATTCGGCGTTAATCTTCACGTATTCGTGGGACAGGTCGGTGGTCCAGATGGTTTCGCTGCAATCGCCGCGACCCAGTTCGATACGGATAGTGATTTCTTCCTGCTGCATCACCGCCGAGCCCTGGGCTTCGGTGTAGGTCGCGGCGCGGGCGCCACGGCTGGCGATGCACACATCGCCGAGGAACACGTCGATCTTGCTCACGTCCAGATCCGGTACACCTGCACGGCCCACGGCGGCGAGGATACGGCCCCAGTTCGGGTCGGAGGCAAACAGTGCAGTCTTGATCAGCGGCGAGTGCGCCACGGTATAACCGACGTCCAGGCATTCCTGGTGATTGCCGCCACCGTTGACTTCAACGGTCACGAACTTGGTCGCGCCTTCGCCGTCACGCACGATGGCCTGAGCCACATCCATGCACACCTCGAACACGGCCTGTTTCAGCTTGGCGAACAGCTCGCCTTCGGCACGGGTGATTTCCGGCAGCGCAGCCTTGCCGGTAGCAATCAGCATGCAGCAGTCGTTGGTCGAGGTGTCGCCGTCGATGGTGATGCGGTTGAACGACTTGTTGGCGCCGTCCAGCATCAGGTTGTGCAACACGTCGCGGGAGACTTTGGCGTCGGTGGCAATGTAGCCGAGCATGGTCGCCATGTTCGGACGGATCATGCCCGCGCCTTTGCTGATGCCGGTGACAGTGATGGTCACGCCATCATGCTGGAACTGGCGGCTGGCGCCTTTTGGCAGCGTGTCGGTGGTCATGATGCCGGTGGCGGCGGCTTCCCAGTTGTTTTCCGACAGATCGTCCAGCGCGGCCTGCAAGGCGCCTTCGATCTTCTCGACCGGCAGCGGCTCGCCGATCACGCCGGTGGAGTACGGCAGAATCTGGCTGGCATCGACGCCGGTCAGCTCGGCCAGCTTCGCGGTCGTACGCTCGGCGGCGGCCAGGCCCGGCTCGCCGGTGCCCGCGTTGGCGTTGCCGGTGTTGGTCAACAGGTAGCGCACAGCGTTCTGCACGCGTTTCTTGGCCAGGATCACCGGCGCTGCACAGAAAGCGTTCAACGTGAACACGCCCGCCACGGTAGAACCTTCGGCACAGCGCATCACGACGACATCCTTGCGCCCCGGGCGCTTGATGCCGGCCGAAGCGATACCGAGTTCAAAACCGGCGACCGGGTGCAACGTTGGCAAAGGACCAAGACCAACAGCCATGAATACGCTCCTTACTCAATGATGTCAGCACCGCCAAGCGTAGTGACGGTGGTGTAAATGGCAAAACGCCGCGACGGCTGGTGCCGGTCGCGGCGCGGGTATTTCAGCGATTGAAACGGGGTTTACTGGATCTGCCCGTGGCAATGCTTGAATTTCTTGCCCGAACCGCAGTAGCACAGCTCGTTGCGGCCCAGTTTCTGCTCGTTGCGAACCGGTGCGGTGGCCAGCGCCACATCGACCTCTTCACCGACCAGTGCTTCCGGCTGCTCCAGACCTGGCGCCTCGGCGTGTTCGAACTGCATGCGAGCAGCCAGTGCTTCGGCTTCCTGACGCAGGCGTTGTTCTTCTTCGGCCGGATCTTCGCGGCGAACCTGAACATGCGACAGCACACGGATCGAGTCGCGCTTGATCGAATCCAGCAGCTCGGAGAACAGCGTGAAGGACTCGCGCTTGTATTCCTGTTTCGGGTTCTTCTGCGCATAACCACGCAGGTGGATGCCGTGACGCAGGTGATCCATGGTCGACAAGTGGTCTTTCCACAGGTCGTCCAGCACGCGCAGCACGATTTGTTTCTCGAAGGAGCGCAGTGCGTCGGCACCGGCCTGGTCTTCTTTCTCGTTGTACGCGGCGATCAGCTCGTTCATCAGCTTCTCGCGCAGGGTTTCTTCGTACAGGTGATCGTCTTCGTCGAGCCATTGCTGGATCGGCAGCTTCACGCCGAAGTCGCTGGCAATCGCGGCTTCCAGACCGGCCACGTCCCACTGCTCGGGCAGCGATTGTGGCGGAATGTGCGCGCTGACGGTGGCGTTCAGAACGTCCTGACGGAAGTCAGCGATGGTTTCGCCGATGTTGTCCGCAGCCAGCAACGTGTTGCGCATGTGATAGATCACTTTACGCTGTTCGTTGTTGACGTCGTCGAACTCGAGCAGTTGTTTACGAATGTCGAAGTTGCGACCTTCAACCTTGCGCTGGGCCTTTTCGATGGCGTTGGTCACCATGCGGTGCTCGATCGCTTCGCCAGGCTGCATGCCCAGGGCCTTCATGAAGTTCTTCACCCGGTCGGAGGCGAAGATGCGCATCAGGCTGTCTTCCAGCGACAGGTAGAAGCGGCTGGAACCGGCGTCGCCCTGACGGCCGGCACGGCCACGCAGCTGGTTGTCGATACGACGGGATTCGTGACGCTCGGACGCGATCACCTGCAGACCGCCGGACTCCAGCACCTGCTGGTGACGCTTCTGCCAGTCGGCCTTGATCTGCGCGATCTGCTCAGGGGTCGGGTTTTCCAGCGATGCGACTTCAACTTCCCAGTTGCCGCCCAACAGGATGTCGGTACCGCGACCGGCCATGTTGGTCGCGATGGTCAGGGCGCCCGGACGGCCGGCCTGCGCGATGATCTCGGCTTCTTTTTCGTGGAACTTGGCGTTCAGAACCTTGTGTTCGATGCCTTCCTTCACGAGCAGTGCGGACATGTGCTCGGAGGTTTCGATGGTCGCAGTACCCACCAGCACCGGACGGCCGGCGGCCATGCTTTCCTTGATGTCATTGACGATCGCCGCGTATTTCTCTTCGGCGGTCAGGAACACCAGGTCGTTGTAGTCCTTACGGGCCAACGGCTTGTTGGTCGGAATCACGATGACCTGCAGACCATAGATCTGATGGAATTCGAACGCTTCGGTGTCGGCGGTACCGGTCATGCCGGACAACTTGTCGTACAGACGGAAGTAGTTCTGGAACGTGGTCGATGCCAGGGTCTGGCTCTCGGCCTGGATGTTCAGGTTTTCCTTGGCCTCGATAGCCTGGTGCAGGCCTTCGGACAGACGACGGCCGGGCATGGTACGGCCGGTGTGTTCGTCGACCAGCACGACCTGGCCGTCCTGCACGATGTATTCAACATTGCGATGGAACAGCTTGTGCGCACGCAGACCGGCGTAAACGTGGGTCAGCAGGCTCAGGTTGTGCGCCGAGTACAGGCTCTCGCCTTCGGCCAGCAGGCCGATGCTGGTCAGCTGGTCTTCGATGAACTGGTGACCGGCTTCGTTGAGTTCGACCTGACGGGTCTTCTCGTCAACGGTGTAATGGCCTTCCTGGGTGACTTCGCCTTCGACTTCTTCGACATGCAGCTTGAGTTTCGGGATCAGCTTGTTGATCTCGATGTACAGCTTGGAGCTGTCCTCGGCCTGACCGGAAATGATCAGCGGGGTACGCGCTTCGTCGATGAGGATGGAGTCGACTTCGTCGATCACGGCAAAATTGAGTTCGCGCTGGAATTTCTCTTCCATGCTGAACGCCATGTTGTCGCGCAGGTAGTCGAACCCGAATTCGTTGTTGGTGCCGTAGGTGATGTCGGCGGCGTAGGCGGCGCGCTTCTCTTCCGGCGGCTGGAAAGGCGTCACGATGCCGACGCTCAGGCCGAGGAATTCATACAGCGGACGCATCCAGTTGGCGTCGCGGCGGGCCAGGTAATCGTTCACGGTCACAACGTGCACGCCCTTGCCGGACAGCGCATTGAGGTAAACGCCCAGGGTACCCACCAGGGTCTTGCCTTCACCGGTGCGCATTTCGGCAATCTTGCCTTCGTGCAAGGTCATGCCGCCAATCAGCTGGACGTCGAAGTGGCGCATGCCCATGACCCGCTTGCCGGCTTCGCGGGCGACCGCAAAAGCTTCCGGCAACAGCTTGTCGAGGGTCTCCCCTTTGGCAATGCGGTCTTTGAACTCTGCGGTCTTGGCGCGCAGTTGATCGTCCGAGAGGGCGACCATCTTCTCTTCGAAGGCATTGACGAGCTGCACCGTCTTGAGCATGCGTTTGACTTCACGCTCGTTCTTGCTTCCAAAAAGTTTCTTTAACAAAGGCGCAAACATATCGGCAGGATCTTCCACACTAAAGGGATGGAGGGCGGCCCCGTGAGTCGCCCGTGCAGCCCTCATGGCCGCATGCGAACGAGCATTCTACCCGGAAACGGTGGTGAGGAAAGTGGGGATATTCCACGATGCTGGCACTGCGCTTTGACGGGGCTCACTTAAAATAGGGGCGTTTTGCTCAACTTCAAGCCGTTGGCAACAGAAGTTAGTCGTTGATTTAATGGGTAAAGCAGGGACAAAAGCAATGGGCGAGTGAAATGGGGTCCATCTGCTACCATGGCGCCTTTGCTACTTCAGGTGTTGGATCATGGCATTTCGCCCTCTTACCGCCAGAGCGCCCGCCGTTCTGCTACGCGAAGCCAGGCCGTTGAAAGCCATCCTCGGCCATGCTCAACGCCTGGCCCACCTGCAGCGTCTGCTCGACAGCCAACTGCAACCCGCCGCCCGCGAGCACTGCCATGTGGCCAAGTGGCGCGAAGGCGAACTGTCGCTGGTGGTCACCGACGGCCATTGGGCCACTCGCCTGCGCTATCAGCAAAAGCGCCTGTTGCGGCAACTGCAGATGTTCGACGAATTCGCCGGTCTGACGCGGATCAAGTTCTCGGTGCGACCTCCCGTCATCCAGTCCAGGCCATCCGGGCACACGATGGACCTGTCGACGGATGCCGCGGCGACCATTCAATCGACCGCCGACGGGATCAGCGATCCGAACCTGCGGGCGGCGCTGGAGCGTCTGGCAGCGCACGCCAAGGCCAAATCCTGACCCTGGCGCACCCTTCACAGTTCTTAGCGGCGCTTGCTGCCACCGAGCAACGACCCCATCAATCCCCGCACCAACTGATGTCCCAACTGGTTCGCCGCTTGACGCATCGCCGACTTCAAAGCCTGACCCGCGGCAGTCCCGAGGAATTCCCCGGCCTTGTCCGCCAGACTTGGCTCCTCGGCTGCCGGCCTGCCAGGTATTGCCTCGGCTTCAGGCCCCAGGTTCTTGCGCCCGGTGAGGATTTCATAAGCCGACTCGCGGTCGATCGGCTTGTCATAACGGCCCTTGAACGGAGAGCCGGCAATCAGCACCGTGCGTTCGGTCTCGGTCAAAGGCCCGATCCGCGACTGCGGCGGTGCCACCAGCACACGCTGAACCATTTCCGGGGTGCCCTTTTCCTGCAAGGTGCCGACGAGCGCCTCGCCAATCCCGAGTTCGGTCAATACCGATAACGTATCGAACGCCACATTCGACCGGAAACCATCCGCCACCGCACGCAGGGATTTCTGCTCTTTGGCGGTGAACGCCCGTAGACCGTGCTGAACCCGCAAACCCAGCTGTGCCAGCACGTTGTCCGGCAGGTCGCCCGGCGACTGGGTGACGAAATACACCCCGACGCCCTTGGAGCGGATCAGTCGCACCACTTGTTCCAGACGCTCCTGCAAGGCCTTGGGCGTATCGCCGAACAGCAAGTGCGCTTCATCGAAGAACAGCGCCAGCAGCGGTTTGTCGGCATCGCCCCGCTCCGGCAGTTGCTCGAACAGCTCGGCGAGCAGCCACAGCAGAAACGTCGCGTAGACCTTCGGCGCTTCATGTACCAGACGACTGGCATCCAGCAAATGAATGCGTCCGCGACCGTCGGCGGCCGGTTGCAGGATGTCTTCCAGTTGCAGCCCCGGTTCGCCGAACAAGGCTTCGGCCCCTTGCTGTTCAAGGACCGCCAGACGCCGCAATAGCGCCTGGCTGGAACCGGTGGTGAACAGCGCCGCGTCTTCGCCCAGCAACTGCGGATTGTCCTTGAGGTGATTGAGCAGTGCCTTCAGGTCTTTCAGGTCCAGCAGCAACAGGCCTTCACGGTCGGCGACCTTGAACGCCGCGTACAACGCCGACTGCTGGCTGTCGGTCAGCTCCAGCAACGCACCGATCAATAACGGCCCCATTTCACTCAGCGTGGTGCGCAGCGGATGACCGGACTCCCCGTGAATGTCCCACAAGGTCACGGGATAAGCCTGAGGCTTGTAGTTGAGCCACGGCATCCCGGCGATGCGCTCGGCGACCTTGCCCTGAGGGTTGCCGGCAGCGCCGAGGCCGCACAGGTCACCTTTGATGTCGGCGGCGAACACCGCGACGCCGGCGTCGCTGAAAGCTTCGGCCAGCCTCTGCAAAGTGACGGTCTTGCCGGTGCCGGTCGCCCCGGCCACCAGTCCGTGACGGTTGGCCAGGCGCATCGCCTGGGCGATCGGTTGCCCGGCGAGATCGGCGCCGATTACGAGTTGCGAAGAGTCAGGCATTTGGTCACCCAATAGTTAATCTTTGTCGAGCATGGCCGATAGAAAGGAGTGAGAGACCCGATCAAAAGTCAGGTCCGTGATTTCCCTAAGGAGAGACGGAAATATCACTCAGCGTTCACACCTGCCCATTTTGCGCGCCTTTATAAAAGCACGCCCTGGACATTAAGACCTTAGCGGAACCCCAAGCCATGAACAAAAATCTACGCTTCAGCCATAAAATCCTGCTTGCCGCCGCCCTCATCGTCATTGCCGCCTTTGCCTCGTTCACGCTGTACAACGACTGGCTGCAGCGCAATGCAATCCGCGACGACCTGAACAACTACCTCAACGAGATGGGCGAAGTCACCGCCGACAACATCCAGACCTGGCTCACCGGGCGCATCCTGCTGATCGAGAACGCCGCACAGAACATCGCCATCAATCCCGAGCCGTCCGCCGTCGCCAGCCTGCTGGAACAGAAAGCCCTGACATCGACGTTCATGGCGTCCTACCTCGGCGACGCCACCGGGCACTTCACCATCCGTCCGGATGCGAAAATGCCGGACGGTTTCGATCCGCGGGTCCGCCCCTGGTATAAGGGTGCCGAAAGCAGCAGCACTTCGACCCTGACCGAACCGTACATTGACGCGGCCACCGGCCAGACCATCATTTCCATCGCCACCGCCGCGAAAAAGGCCGGCCAGAGCGTCGGCGTGGTGGGCGGTGACCTGAGCCTGCAAACCCTGATCGACACCCTCAGCGCCCGGGACTTCTCCGGCATGGGCTATGCGTTCCTGGTCAGCGCCGACGGAAAGATCCTGGTGCACCCGGACAAGGCCCTGGTGATGAAATCGCTCAAAGAAGCCTATCCGCAGGACACCCCGCGCATCAGCAGCGATTTCAGTGAAATCACTGTCGACGGCAAGACCCGCATCATCACGTTTGCCCCGATCAAGGGCCTGCCGTCGGTGAACTGGTACATCGGCCTGTCAGTGGACAAGGACAAAGCGTTCTCGATGCTCAGCCAGTTCCGCACCTCGGCCGTGATCGCGACCGTGATTGCGGTGGCGATCATCATCGCCCTGCTCGGCATGCTGATCCGCATCCTGATTCAGCCGCTGCACGTCATGACCCGCGCCATGGAAGACATCGCCGACGGCGAAGGTGACCTGACCAAACGTCTGACCATTCAGAACCAGGACGAATTCGGCGTGCTCGGCACGGCATTCAACCGCTTCGTCGAGCGGATTCACGGTTCGATCCGCGAAGTGTCGTCCGCCACCGGGCAAGTCAACGAAGTCGCCCTGCGCGTGGTCGCGGCGTCCAACTCGTCGATGTACAACTCCGACCAGCAAGCCTCACGCACCAACAGCGTGGCTGCCGCGATCAATCAGCTCGGTGCCGCCGCCCAGGAAATCGCCCGCAACGCCGCACAAGCCTCGACCCAGGCCAGCGACGCCCGTGGCCTGGCCGAAGACGGCCAGCAAGTGGTGGATCGCAGCATCAAGGCAATGAATCAGTTGTCGAGCATGCTCAGCGCGTCCAGCAGCAACATCGAGTCGCTGAACAGCAAGACCGTGAACATCGGCCAGATCCTGGAAGTGATCACCAGCATTTCCCAGCAGACCAACCTGCTGGCGCTCAACGCCGCCATCGAGGCTGCGCGTGCCGGTGAAGCCGGCCGTGGATTTGCCGTGGTAGCGGATGAAGTACGCAACCTTGCCCACCGCACCCAGGAATCGGCGCAACAGGTGCAGACCATGATCGAGGAGCTGCAAGTCGGCGCCCGCGAATCGGTCAGCACCATGAGCGACAGTCAGCGCCACAGCCAGGACAGCGTGGAAATCGCCAACCTGGCCGGCGAGCGCCTGAACAGCGTGACCCAGCGTATCGGCGAAATCGACGGAATGAACCAGTCGGTGGCCACCGCCACCGAGGAACAGACCGCCGTGGTCGAGTCGATCAACGTGGACATTACCGAGATCAATACCCTGAACCAGGAAGGCGTCGAGAACCTCCAGGCAACCTTGCGTGCCTGCTCGGATCTTGAGCAGCAGGCTTCGCGATTGAAGCATCTGGTTGGCAGCTTCCGCATTTAAAGCCGCTCTGCCGGTCGTCTTCGTCGTTCGTTACCATCCGACGAAGACGGCCAACAATCCCTCCGAAACCAGCCCTGCACCCCACCGCGAAACCCCGACCGAACATCTATTCTTGATAAGGGTCAACCAAGGGAGATCAACGCGGAGGGTCGTTTACTGTGCATATCGCCGACATCACCATGTTCTACGCCCCGGCCAGCGGCGGCGTGCGCACCTATCTGGATGCCAAGCACCGTCGTCTGGGCGTGAAGCCCGGGATCCGCCACAGCCTGCTGATCCCCGGCGCGCGTTACGGCGAGCATGATGGCGTTTACACGGTTCCCGCC
>NZ_JAFGYZ010000018.1:0-141468 GCF_017491585.1 Pseudomonas sp. 58(2021) | reverse complement strand
GAACTGGGGGTGGATGCGGGGGGATTGGCTTGATCCCCCCGATGGGCGGGGAGCTCAGGGCTTGTTGACTTCGCGCAGCAGGTCTGCGACCGGGAGGTTCATGGTGTTTGAGTAGTAGGGTTTGTAGCCCCAGGCGGTAATGACGACTTTGCAGGGGACCTGGAGCTTTCCGGACAACAGGCCATTCAACTCCTGAATTGAAAGAAATTCCTGAGTTGAACCGTTATTTACGGTTTGCCTTAAAGTTGCACTCGTCACGTAGTTGTATTTCCCGCCGGCTTTGTTGGTCTCATCTACATCAATCAGTCCGTACGCCGAATACCTGAATCGGTTAGTGATAGAGAAGTCCTGATCGTCACCCAGTGCACACTCCAACATTGTCGAAGCGGCGCCTTCCCTCATTCCTCTCCCAAACAGATCCAAAAGGTTTACATCAGAGGCGTAGTAAATTTCGTAATACAGGCTGCTGGGTTTTCTCTCTATCGTCAGAAAATTGAGATTTGCAGGCTGGACCGTATGGTTTTTAGCGCAGGCTGAACACAAGATGGTCAATAGAAGAAGCAATAAGGTTTTCTTACCGCTGGTGCCATGCCCCGGCAACGGGCAAGCCGTCGGGTCGGTCACTCGGGCAGCGGGTTTTCCGCTCATGAAAAGCTCCTTGCGGTGTCGCGTCATCATCCATTGGCGCGCAAGCATGAACAAAGTCGCGGCGTTGTTCAAACCCGCATGCAAAAAAACAGGCGCCTGAAAAGGCGCCTGTTTTCTAGGGACGGTATCCGCTCCGGTCAACGCGATGGCGGTACTCGAATATCCCCCGCCCGGCACTGGGTTTTCACGCCCTTGCCGCATGCACCGAATTGCAGGTCCTTGCCCATGCACACCCGTACTTCCGAGAGTTCCGGGCCGTTGCAGATGACGGCGATGCCGTCTGACGGGATGCCCGGATTGCTCCTGCGGAACAGGTCGGCAATTTCCTGTGCTTCGAAGTAATACGAGCTGCTGAACGGTTGCAGCTCTTGCGGGATGTTCACCGCGGCCACGGCTTTGTCCGCTTCGTCCAGGTAGCCCATCGCGCCGAGGCCGCTGCAGGTGCCGTGCTTGCTCCATTCGTGATCGAGGAGTTTTTTGGTCGGGAACAGCGTCAGGCCTTTGGCCGTTTCGGCGGCCGACAGGTTGGTCAATGGCGGGCAGGATTGCGGCCAGCCGCCCTTGGCGTATTGCGGCCACAGGCCATGCAGGACAAAACCGTAACCCTTGCCGGTGCATTGAGGGTCGTCCTTGTGGGTGAGGCAGAACGTCGGCGACCAGGACAGTGTCAGCAGGTAGTAATCGAACACCCCCGCCACCGATTCCGTCGGTGCCTTGTTGGCGTGTGACTGGCGCGCCGAACTCAGGCCGATGCTACCGACCGTCAGCGCAATCAGCGCCATAATTGTAAAAAGCTTTTTCATGTTCCCGTTCCTTGGGACGCGTGCGTCCGTGGTTTCTGTGGTCCGACCATCACCTGGCCAGACGCTGATTGAGTCATGCCCGTGTTGCAAGCACATGACGCAGGGCAAAACCTGCATTACTTTGAAAGGACTACGATGACAGTGAAATCACCACAGGGAACCGACATGAGTAAAGCAGACGAACTCGCCGCGAAACTCAAACAGACACGGCACACCCATGCTGACGAAATCACCTGCGCCGAACTGGAAATCGATTGCTGGCCCGCTCAGGTCTACGCCTTGTATCACCGAATTGAAGGCTGGTTGCAACCGGTCACCGAGGTCGGCCTGAAGATTCGGCGCAATCCTACCCATGTTTGCGAAAGTTCGCCGGATGGCGAGACCCACGACTACGCCATCGACCAGTTGATCATCGAAGCCAACCACCACAGTCTTACGTTCGATCCCATCGCCCGTTTCACCGAAGACGGCGCCGGGCGTGTGCAGATCAACCTGCCGGGCCGGGAAGCGTCGCTGCTGCGTACGGTCGACGAACACGGCGAAAGCCATTGGTGGTTGCAGACCCTTGAGACCGGGCAACAGCTGGATGCCATTGCGCTGACGGAAAACAACTTGTTGTCGGTGGTCCAGGAAGGATTAGGTTTGTAGGTCGAACCTGACACAACTGTAATCCGCGCCTCAGCCAGCTGAAAGCTGCCGCTGGTTAGCCTCCCCGTCATTGGTCAAACGGGGATTTCCAGCGCATGCCTTCCACCACCTCAAGACGCACCTTCGTCAAAGGCCTCGCTGCCGGCGGTCTGCTCGGCGGCCTCGGCCTGTGGCGCACGCCGGTCTGGGCCTTGAACAGCTCCGGCCAGGTCAATGAATTGAGCGGCACCGACTTCGAGCTGTTCATCGGCGAAACCCCGGTCAACTTCACCGGCCAGCCGCGCACTGCGATGACCATCAACGGCAGCCTGCCCGGCCCGCAGCTGCGCTGGCGTGAAGGCGACACTGTGACGCTGCGGGTGCGCAACCGGCTCAAGGCAGACACCTCGATCCACTGGCACGGCATCCTGCTGCCGGCCAACATGGACGGCGTGCCGGGCCTGAGCTTCAAGGGCATCGAGCCCGGTGGCGTGTACGTCTACCAGTTCAAAGTCCGCCAGCACGGCACCTACTGGTATCACAGCCATTCCGGGTTGCAGGAACAGGCCGGCGTCTACGGACCGCTGGTGATCGACGCCCGGGAGCCGGAGCCGTTCCAGTACGACCGCGAACATGTGGTGATGCTCAGCGACTGGTCCGACGAAGACCCGGCCAGCCTGATGAAGACCCTGAAAAAACAGTCCGACTACTACAACTTCCACAAGCGCACCGTCGGCGATTTCATCCATGACGTCGGCGAAAAAGGCTGGGGCGCCACCGTTGCCGATCGCACGATGTGGGCGCAGATGAAGATGAATCCCACCGACATCGCCGATGTCAGCGGCGCCACGTACACCTTCCTGATGAACGGCCACGCCCCGGATGACAACTGGACCGGGCTGTTCCGGCCCGGCGAAAAGCTGCGGCTGCGGCTGATCAACGGCTCGGCCATGACCTACTTCGACGTGCGCATCCCGGGATTGAAAATGACCGTGGTCGCCGCCGATGGCCTGCACGTCAAACCGGTGACCGTCGATGAACTGCGCATCGCCGTGGCGGAAACCTATGACGTGATCGTCGAGCCCGCCGCCGATGCCTACACCCTGTTCGCCCAGGCCATGGACCGCACCGGTTACGCCCGTGGCACCCTGGCCGCCCGCGCCGGTTTGTCGGCCCCGGTGCCGGCGCTGGACCCGCGCCCGCTGGTGACCATGGACGACATGGGCATGGGTGGAATGAATCATGGTTCGATGGACATGAGTGGCATGGATCACTCCAGCATGAACATGGGCCCGATGCAGTCGCACCCCGACAGCGAAAAGGACAATCCATTGGTGGACATGCAAGCCATGACCACCGCGCCGAAACTCGACGACCCCGGCCTCGGCCTGCGCAACAACGGGCGCCGCGTGCTGACCTACGCCGACCTGCGCAGCACTTTCGAAGACCCAGACGGCCGCGACCCGGGCCGCACAGTCGAACTGCACCTGACTGGCCACATGGAGAAATTCGCCTGGTCGTTCAACGGCATCAAGTTCTCCGACGCTGAGCCGCTGCTGTTGAAGTACGGCGAGCGGATCCGCCTGGTACTGGTCAACGACACAATGATGACCCACCCCATCCACCTGCACGGCATGTGGAGCGATCTGGAAGATGAAAACGGCGACTTCCAGGTACGCAAACACACTATCGACATGCCGCCCGGCACACGCCGCACTTACCGCGTGACCGCCGACGCGCTCGGCCGTTGGGCCTATCACTGCCATCTCCTGTACCACATGGAAATGGGCATGTTCCGCGAAGTGCGGGTGGAAGAATGAGGACGCCGACCATGACTCGATTTGCCGTGTTTTCGTTGTCACTTCTGTCGATGTCTTCGGCGTTCGCCGCCGGCGATATGCAGGGCATGGACCACAGCCAGATGGGCGATATGCAAAGCATGGACGACGGCATGATGCAGCCCGCGGCGCCGACCGAAAGCCGCACGCCGATCCCGGTTCTGACCGACGCCGACCGCGCCGCCGTCTTCACCAGCCACGCCGGTCATCAGGTCCACGACAGCGCCATCAACACGTACTTCCTCGCCGACAAACTCGAATGGCAGAACGCCGACGACGCCAGCACGCTGGCCTGGGATTTGTCCGGCTGGATCGGCGGCGACATCGATCGGCTGTGGCTGCGCTCCGAGGGCGAACGCAGCAACGGCAAGACCGAAGACGCGGAAATCCAGGCGCTGTGGGGCCACGCGATTTCGCCGTGGTGGGACGTGGTCAGCGGCGTGCGTCAGGACTTCAAGCCCGGCGCCCCGCAAACCTGGGCCGCGTTCGGTTTGCAGGGCATGGCGCTGTACAACTTCGAAGCCGAAGCCACGGCCTTCATCGGCGAAAACGGCCAGAGCGCGATGCGGCTGGAGGGCGACTACGACATCCTGCTGACCAATCGCCTGATCCTGCAGCCGACCGCAGAACTCAACGTCTACGGCAAAAACGATCCGCAGCGCGGGATCGGCTCAGGCCTCGCGAACACCGAGGCCGGGCTGCGCCTGCGCTATGAAATCCGCCGTGAATTTGCGCCGTACATCGGCGTGACCTGGAACCGCACCTACGGCAACACCGCCGATTACGCACGGGAAGAAGGCGAGGATCGCAGCGAAGCGCGACTCGTCCTCGGCGTGCGGATGTGGTTCTGAATCCCTTCAAAAAACAACACAGAGGTCTTGCATGCGCACATTGAAATTCACCCTCGTTCTCGCCGGCGGTCTGCTCTTGAGCACCCTGGCCCAGGCCCATCCGAAACTGCTGTCGTCGACCCCGGCCGAAGGTGCCGACGGTGCGGCGCCCGGCAAGATCGAACTGCGTTTTTCGGAGGATCTGCTGACCCAGTTCTCCGGCGCCAAACTGGTGATGACCGAAATGCCCGGCATGGCTCACTCGCCGATGCCGATGAAGGCCAGGGTCAGCGCGGGCAGCGACCCGAAAACCATGCTCGTCACCCCGCTCGCACCTCTGCCGGCCGGCACCTACAAGGTCGAATGGCGCGCGGTGTCGTCGGACACGCACCCGATCACCGGCAACGTCACGTTCAAAGTGAAGTGATCGATGGCCGACCTGATCAACATCCTGCTGCGGATGGCGTTGTACGTGGATTTGCTGCTGTTGTTCGGGGTGGCGTTGTTTGGGTTGTACAACACTGACGCGACGCTGCGGTTTCGGCCGATGTTGCGCAGAACGGCATTGATCGGGGCATTGCTGTCAGTGGCGGGACTGGTGCTGATGACCCGCACCATGAGTGGCGAAACGGAATTCGCCGCGCTGTGGCCGCATCTGCAAATGATGCTGTTTGAAACCGATGTCGGGACGGCATGGGCGGTGCGGATGGTTGCGCTGAGCATCGTGATGCTCTGGCCGGGCTTGTGGCTGGCGTCGATCGCCGGTGCTCTCGCCCTCGCCTCTCTGGCCTGGAGCGGGCACGGCGCGATGGATGGCGCCTGGCACCTGCTCAGCGACATCCTGCACCTGCTCGCGGCGGGTGCATGGATGGGCGCGATGTTGGCGCTGATCTTGATGTCGCGGCTCGATGCGCTGTTCTGCGAAGCGCGTATTCGTTCGCTGGCCGGTGCCGTCAAACGTTTCGAAGGCGTGGGCGCGGCGATCGTGATCGTCCTCTCGGTGACCGGCGTGCTGAACTACCTGTTCATCGTCGGCCCGACACTGGACGAGGTCTTGCTCCGCACCTACGGGATGCTGCTGGCGATCAAGGTTGTGCTGTTCGCCGGCATGCTGGTTTTAGCGGCGTTGAACCGCTTTCACCTCGGCCCGCTGCTGGAGCAATCGTTGCGCGACGGTCAACACCCAGTGGCGGCCAATGCTCTGCGGCGCAGTGTTGCAGTGGAGTTGGGCATCGCGCTGTTGATCGTGGCGCTGGTGGCGTGGCTGGGCACACTCGGGCCGGACGCAGGATGACACCCGGCAAACCCTTTCACTACACTGGCCCCCACTCTCACTGCACAAGCCCGATCTCCATGACAATTCAAAAAAGCACGATGATCTTTTGCAGCCTGCTGGCCATGGCGAGCGCTGCTCAGGCACAAGAGCCGGTTTCGCACCTGGACACCATCCAGCAACAAGGCCAGTTGCGCGTCTGCACCACCGGCGACTACAAACCCTACACCTTCAAGCGCACGGACGGCGGGTTCGAAGGCATCGACATCGCCATGGCCCAATCCCTGGCCGACAGCCTCGGCGTGAAGATCGAGTGGGTGCAAACCACCTGGAAAACCCTGATGCCGGACATGCAGGCCGGCAAGTGCGACATCGGCATGGGCGGGATCTCGGTGACGCTGGAACGGCAGAAAAAGGCCTACTTCAGCAACACGCTCGACGTCGACGGCAAGATCCCGCTGGTGCGCTGCGCCGACCAGTCCAAGTACCAGACCGTCGAGCAGATCAACCAACCGAACGTGCGTCTGGTCGAACCCGCCGGCGGCACCAACGAAGCCTTCGTCCACGCCTTCCTGCCCAAGGCGCAACTGGCCTTGCATGACAACGTGACGATCTTCGAACAACTGCTCGACAACAAGGCCGACGTGATGATCACCGACGCCTCCGAAGCGCGGTATCAGCAGAAACAGAAACCCGGTCTCTGCGCGGTCAACCCGGAGCAGTTCATGCAGTACGGGGAGAAGGCCTACTTGCTGCCGCGTGATGACATGAGCTGGAAGCTGTATGTCGACCAGTGGCTGCACCTGAGCAAGGTGACCGGGAAATATCAGAAGGTCATTGGCGAGTGGCTGGCAGGGCCGCAGTAAAACGCTTCAAGACGAAAAAAGGGCGCCCCGATGGGCGCCCTTTTCTATTCAATCGTCATGCAACATGCCAGAGCTGTACTGGTTGAGACTGGCACCAATACCGGTGCCGCCGAACTTCAGCGTATTGGCGCTGGCGCGCCCTTCCGGCGACTGGCAATCGGAAGAAAAACAACTGGTGGTGGTCAACCCACCGGAGCCCGAACAGGCACTCAATACCGAGACAGCCGCAGCGATCAACAGCACTTTGACGACATTGGCACGCATGGTCGGGCTCCCCTTGGATGAAACGATCTTATCGCTGCATCCTAGGCGCCCCCGCGTGCCGATAACATGAAACTTTCGCCATCGACAGCGCGGGTTCAGGAAGAACGGTGATTACTCGTTCAGATCCTTGACCAGATAGGTCCCCACAATCTGCGAAACACCGGTCAACGCCTCACGGACCAGCTCCGGTTCGGTGCGATAACGCAGCGGCTCGTAGCCATAGGTGTTGGCACCGTTGAACGCGGTAATCGGCTCATTGCGCTGCCAGATCAACTCTTCGCCGCGCTTCAACGAACCGTTCACCACAATCGTCGGGTACACCACGCTGCTGAACCCCTGCGTCAGCGCAAAACCCCAATTGACCACGGTCAACTTGATCTCCGCATCGGCCGGCTCATTCTCGGCAACCACCTTGAAACGACCGGTCGCCGCCAGTTGATCCTCGAAACCCTTCTTCACCAACTTGCCCAGATCGATATCGGCCGTCGCCATGTTGTACTGAATCGCCTCGACCGTGGACATCGACGCCAGATCTCCAGCCTTCAACCCCGCCGCAAACCCGGCCCCACTGAGCGCCGCCGTCCCGAGCTTCCCGGCATGGGACGCCATGCCAACACCCGCGCCGACACCGGCACCCAACGCCGCACCCCAGGCCTGCTCTCGGCCCATGTAGGTCATTTCCTTGTTACTCCAGGTCACCGGGAGAATCTTCACCGTGTGGATCTGCGTGCGGTATTCGGGTTTGAACTTCTGATTGGCACAGCCTGCGAGCAACAGGACGGCGAACATCACGACAACTAGTTTTTTCATAAACGACTCAAAACGCGGAATGGAATGCGTAAGTTGTCGTCCATGTTGGGGAAATCTGAAGAAACACAGCCCTCCCGTGGCGGCATTCGCCACGGAAGGGGTTTGCACTTACGACTTCGGCTCGACGTGATCCAGCGCCTGATTCACCGCCAGCCCCGCGACCATCACCACCTGCGCGATGCCCAGCGCCGTTTTGCGGTGCGAGGGTTCCAGGATGGCGGCGAAGTTGCTGAGCATTTCACTGGCGGAATCGAGGGACTCGCTGGCGTTGGCCAACAGCGATTCGCTGGTGTAGGCGGGGTTGGCCAGGAACATGGGGTCGTGTTCGGTGTGGCTGCCCATGATGCGTTGTTGCGGGGTGAGGTAATGGTCGAGGGCGCGTTCGGCGGCTTCGTTGAGTTTTTTGGAATCTGGGAATTGATAAGGTGAAACCGGATCGGTTTCGGGTGGGTTGGGTGTTGGTTTGATCATGGATGAATCCTCTAGCGCGATTACCAAAAGGAACCATCACCCTTCGCTACCAAACGTTGGGTGGCGGCCATACGCGGGTTGGTAGACCGGTCGCACTAGAACCCGGCGCCCACGAATGGGCCCCACGCATGACCACCATGAAATCCGAGCCCTGAAAAGGACTGCACACGGTGACGCCATGAATCTAGACACGAAGCGGGCTACCAAACCCGATCACTGGTTTTCAGTGACCCGAGAACGATAAAAGCCCCGGTCTAGACGTACAAGCCGGCGGATTCTGTCTTAGGTGTAGGGGGTGGCGCAAGGATGTGTAGGGTTTGGATTACGAGAGAATGAGTCATTTAAACGAGTGAGTTTTTTATGTTTAAAAGGCGAGGAATTTACGATTGGCGAATTGCCCCTTACCGCGTCGTTTCAGTCGGCCCGATGATGGATCGAACTGACCCTTCTTTTCCGTCCCGCAAATAAAGGCCCAAACGCCTCGCCACCAACCCGCGTACCAGTTGCGTACCAGCTCCGTTCTTCTCTCTCCTTGTCCCATCCCCTCTGTCGACTGCGTTAGCAAATTTTAAGCAGCGGTTCTCGGCTCCAATCCTGGCACTGTCTATCGTCGGCTCCGGCGAGTTTTGTGAGAGTTAAACCGCATGCGTGGAAGGCGGGTCAATCTCCGCGTTTTATGCCTCGCCCTGCTTTTAGGTTGACCCCTGGGAAAAAGGTAATTTTGGTAATTTCTTTTTTTCCCCAAATAAAAACTCAATTAATTCAGTAGGTTAGACGTTTCATTCAAAGGTAATAATAGGGTAAGAAAAAGGTTAGAAAATTACCTTTAGTCGTAGTAATTTCACCAACCAGTAAAACCCTTTAAAATCAGTCACTTGAAAAAATATTACCTCCCGCCTTACCAAATATTACCTCCAAAGGTAATACGTCAAAGCCACGATCTATAAGGGCTGCAGCCCATTTCTCGCATCGGCTTACCAAAATTACCTTTTCCCCAGCCTCGAACTGAAATCAGCCCCCTAAGGCGCCCTGCTATGCTTTCTGCTTTCCGAATGGAGTCGAATGCATGGCCAGTGAATATTCCCTTTCCGTCGTACTCGAAAAAATGTACGAAAATCAGCTAGGCCTTGAAGCTGCGATGATGGAGTTGGTGCTATTAGTCGAGCAGCAGGGATACGAGACTGTTGGGGAGAACGCCCGGGCGGCCCTGGAGCGAATTGGGGAAAATGCCGGCTTTATTAATCAGGGTTTGGCACGGTTGAGAAACTTGGAAAAGGACTAGCTTGTGATCAGCCCTCTCAATAGCCACTAACGGCTAACGCTGTCGAGAAGCGGAGATTACTGGCAAGTAAAGTGAAGCGAAATCATTCGTTTCACGATGCCATCAATTAGGTTGTATACAAGGTAAAACAGCATTCGTAAAAGTGCTGAACATCGGGACACTGGCATTGTTTTCTGAGGATGAATAATAATGAGAACTACTAAGCATTTTGACTACGTTGTTAACCGAATCGCATCAGCCAAAAAAAATGCAGATAGTTTAGCATCTGGAATCGGGCATCACGGGATAGCAGGAGAAATACGCGAGATTGCAGCGAAGGAGTGTATAGAACCTTTCCTAACACAAAGCTATCAATGTGGAACGGGGAAAGTCATTGATTCGCTTCAAAACCTCAGTGATCAGCTTGACTTAATTGTCTATCATAGAAAAGTTGCTCCTCCAATTTTGGTAGGTAGGGATCTTGGACTATATCCGGTTGAATGTGTTCGTTATGTTTTTGAGGTGAAATCGACACTTAATGCGCGAGAAATAAAAGATGCAAACAAAAAATTTAGGTCTGTAAGCAAACTTCTTTCATTCCCTACCAAGGGGCAAGATGGTTCAGTCAAGAGTGGCCCCCTCCCGACAACCGTTCTTCTGGCATTCAGCACTGACATCACCAGCTCGGAGATAGAACGCTATAAAAAACATACCGATGATGAACATCCACCCTGTACAGTTCTTTGCGTTTTAGGTAAGGGTTACTGGTTTTATGACGCTGCGTCGAATAGTTGGTATGGCCTAGAGTCAAACGATGATTATCCTCCCTTCTTTGAATTTAGCATGTTCATTACAGGACTGATGAATACCCTATCTTCTGAGGAAACATCCATTAGGCCATTCTACCCCGGCTCTTATATAAACGTGGATGACATCATCTTATCAGCATTAAACAAACCCACCTTAACAAAATACGAAGTCTGACCGAGCTATCGCTGCACTGAAAAATAAATCTACAAGGATATATAGATGCTTGCTCGAATAACTATTAGATTAGCTCAACTGCCGCTTCAGCTGACTATTTGCACTGCATTTAGCTTACTGACGGGGGCAGTAATATATTTCAATGAGTGGTCCAAGGTGGATTTGTCGACACTGGATCGTTCAACGTTCATTACGGCATTAAGTGCGATCGCAACTTTAATCGCACTATTCTGCTCACTTTCGATTGCATGGATACTGTTCATTTCGCAGCAAGCTAAAGGGGAGCGCCTAACCACCTACGATCTTTTTAAATCAAGACTGCTGGAAGTACGACAATGGCTCGTAAATCTTCCTGAATCACCTAGCCGCAACACCTGCTTAGCTCTTGCCTATGAACTTGATATGTTAGAGCTCTCAGATCTCCCACTGGTTGAGCGCGGAAAAGAATACTTAGATTTTTGTGAAGAAATAGAGGACGGACTGAATTCAAGCAACATCGAAAGGAGAAATTTTTTCATGAACGCAGTCACTCACTTCGCCTACATTGATAGCCTACTAAATCGTATTGGCATTATTTCAATAAGACAGGTTTTGATGCGACTTTTCATCGAAACTCTTGCCAAGGGAGTAGTTCTCGTTGGGTTTTCTGTATTGATCTTAATTGCTTCATTGTTATGGTACAACCCACTCTTGAAAATAGTATTTGTTATCGCCTCAAGTTTTATAGCGGTAGGAGCATCTCTTTTACTGTTTGAAGTATGGGTAGATCTTCGCAGGCATTACGATGATGAACTCGACTTCGTTGGGTCATCCACAGAAGAAGATCAAGCTCACTTATAATTATGTTAATTGATATTTTCTTAAGCGAATTTAATACCTATCGACTGGGTCTGGAAAAATCTGGAACGCCTCTCGCAATGCGCTAAGCTTGATTGACCGATTGGAGCCAATTGTAGCCATATGAATCCGACCTTTCTCACTGGCCAACTTTGAAATGCGCTACACGCTATGAAAGGCAACTGGGCCGGGCTTTTGAGTCAATTTTATACCTTTCATGAAAGACACCAAAACTCCTCTGGTGAGAACTATCGAGAAAACAAAAACACCCTAGAGCGCACCTTTTCACACGACGCCCCTTACAAACATGGGGCTTTAGAGATCAGCTAACGACTCGACTTTAGCTGGTTGCTGCGCAACACCGCTTCAATTCTTTGCAAATCCTTTCACTGCATGAAATTGCGATGTGCGCCAAATCACACGCAGCGGGCTTGGGCGAGACCTTGATTTGTACTGCCACCTGCTTTGCACAAAAAAAGGATGCGAAGGCCGTCGGCGGGAGGGGGATAAGTGCTTTTTCTGAGTTTTTTTCTTCGGCGGACGACTTTCGATGTCCGGGGATAGATTTTCGTTGACGTCCGGGGATAGTCATCCCTATCCTCTGGTCGTCGCTGCCAAATCAGCGACTGACCTTGGCCGGTCGAACAACTCAAGGCGCACAAGCGCCCATCCGATAGCAGGCGCTTTTTTTACGCCCGTTATTTCGTGTTATGGCGGCTGTGCGTGGGACACCTTCGGGTGTGCCGGGTGCCTTGAGTCCCGGTCGGCCAACCCGCGTACAGCCGTCACCATTCCTTGCTTGGCCGCAAGCGGTGATGGCTCCTAACTCAAGGAGCAGCACAATGACCGTCCTCATTCCGTCCAAGATCCACGCCCTGGCGCACCGCCGCATGGCCCTTTCGGCCCTACATGCTGACTCTTCGTTGGCCGTCCGCCTCAAGCGCTACAACCATCGCATTGCACTGGTGCGCGCTTTGCAACCTCAAGGCGGTGTGCAATGAGAGCACCCTACAGTCTCACAGAAGATGAGTTCTATAAGCTGCAGCGGGCTAAGGACTCAATACAGTTGGTGACGATCCTGCTTGAAGAGGTGCAGCGTGCGAACTCGCTGACACCGCAAATGATGGCCTCATTCCTAGCCCTCGTGGATGAGGACTTGGGCGGAGTGTTGGAGTCTGTCAGTGGCACATTTTCGCCGCGCTGAGCATTAACCTTGGTGATAACCACCAGGCTACATTCGAATGTCGGCCAGCTGTCACCATCATGGTGACAGCTGCATGCGGTTGGAAGGATACGAGGATGGAAAGCCGATTGATGCCCGTCCCTTTCTACTAGGACATCGTAGTCTTGGGGAGCCAGGATAAGAGCAGATGGACATTATGAAGCCGAGCATGACGGATAAGGCGCTACCTTAACCTCACCAATTGGCCGAGATCATTGAGAAGTTCGTTTCAACTGTAAATTCGCCTACCGACTCATATGGCAAGTAAACCTCTATAAAAAACCACCACCATAAATAAATTCGAATAAAATTGAATTACAATATAGAGCCATTCACACCTGCTCGAGAAATATATGAGAGTCAAATGCAAATGCGGAAGCAAAGGTGCCATTCGAAACACCAAAAAAGAATCATCTGAAATATCGGCACTATACTGTCAATGCTTAGATGTTAATTGTGGTATGACGTGGGTGGCACACCTAACATATTCGCATACATTAAAAAAGCCCTTAAAACCTTTCAAGCAAACCAACGAATCGATTTAAGCAAGGTGAAACAGCTTTAATAATCGAGGTTAGACATGCAACCCTAACGTATAAGTAGTGAGTTTTTAGTGCAACCCAGCAACCAAATTAAAAGTTACGAATGTGCACCCACGTAAACTATTAACCAAAAATATTGCGAATTGTAAAAATCACCTACGAATAAAATACTACACACCACCTAAGGATGGTCTGAAGTAGCTATGTATTTCTGGCTGACTTCAGACCTCGTCGATTTTGAAAGCGGCGAATCGATCAAAGACGATTAGGTCATTCGCCCATTCCTGTGTTTTTAGCAGCCGCGAGCATCCCGCGGCAGCCATTTCCCAAATTACAGACGCACCTCTCCTACGCTCGTCAGCAAATGTCTACGCGCCATCCACAGGTTCGACAGTGCGAACAGTGTCACCAGTTGCGCTGTATTCTTCGCCAGACTACGGAAGCGCATCTTCACATAACCGAACTGGCGCTTGATCACTCGGAACGGGTGTTCGAGCTTGGCCCGAACCTGCGCCTTGGCGTTCTCGATCTTGCGTTTGGCTTTGTACAAAGCGCTGCGCTTGCCGAGTTTCTTGTAGGTGCTGCGGCGTGCCGCGACCTGCCAGATCACCTCACGCCCATCATGCTCGGTACGTTTCTCGACGCCGGTATAACCGGCATCGGCGCAGACCACGCTCTCCGTGCCGTGCAGTAGTTTGTCGACCTGAGTAACATCCGCCACGTTAGCCGCCGTGCCCACCACGCTCTGCACCAATCCCGTCTCGTCATCCACGCTAATGTGAGCCTTCATCCCGGAATAACACTGCCGGCCTTTCTTGGTCCGATGCATTTCCTGTTCGCGCTTACCGTCCTTATTCTTGGTCGAACTCGGCGCATTGTAGCGGTCAACTAATCCCCCTTATTGCCAAGATCAGGTAGGTGAATTCGCCGGACGGTTACACAAAACGCATCAACACTGTACTCGCCTACATTGATGCCAACGAGGTTGAGCTTAGGCCCGTCGGCCCTTTGCCTGCGTTCTAGATTTATATCTGCGCACATACACCGAGGGACCTGATGACAGGTCTGGGGCTGGGATTATTCATAGCATCACAGATTGTCGAAGGCCATGGAGGAAAAATTGAGGTCGAGTCGATGCTGGAGCAGGGCACGATTTTCCGAATGATTGTGCCTGTTCGCTAATATTCATGGCTTGATCTTTCAAACAAGACAAAAGATTCAGCCCTCTTTAACGAGGCTATCAACCGCCATTGATATGCCAAAAATCGAGGTCGGCGTGCCTCCATACATAGTTCGCTATGTTCGCCAGCGCACAGACGAACAGCCCTTATAGTCCTCACACTCAAGGCTGAAAAGCTACGTCTAAAAGGCGCTGCTCGGTGCTGGCGCAAAGCGTTGGCGCACCTTTCAAATTGCGCGCCATTTTGGTCGTGCGTTTCAGGCACAGGACCTTATGAACAGCATATGGACACGCATACAAAAGGTGTTTACACGCTCGCCCGGCGTTTGGCGAACCGGACAGTATTCCCCATCTCGATTCGCATACGAGTCGATCCTGCGCTCGGAGCTTTTCAGCGCCGATCAGATGGCCAGTCACGGCATCGCCCTGGCGCGCCAGCATCGGCTGACCGAATTGTCCGCACGGGATTCGATGTTGCGCAGACTCGATGACAACGAACAACTGCTAAAACGCAGTTGTACGGCGCTGACCAACGCGCAAATGTCCAGCAGACGGGTCACGCCGGCAGCGGAATGGTTGCTGGACAACTACTTTCTGGTCGAGGATCACATCCGCACCGCCAGAACGCACCTGCCCAAAGGCTACAGCCGTGAGTTGCCACGCCTAGTCAACGGACCGTCCGCCGGACTGCCGCGGGTCTATGACATCGCCCTGGAGACCATCTCTCATGGCGACGGGCGAGTCGACGAGCAGAGCCTGAGCCGATTCATTTTTTCCTATCAGACCGTAATGCCACTGGCGCTGGGGGAACTGTGGGCGATACCGATCATGTTGCGTCTGGCCTTAATCGAAAACCTGCGGCGAGTGGCCTCGCGGGTTATGGCCAACGCAGATGATCGCAATCTGGCCGACGACTGGGCCGAGCGTCTGATCGAAACCTCGGAGCGTGACATCAAGAATGTGGTGTTGACCGTGGCCGACATGGCCCGCTCCGCACCACCGATGACCCCAGCCTTTGTCGCCGAATTCACCCGCCGCCTGCAGGGCCAGAGCGCCGCCCTGGCCCTTCCGTTGAACTGGATCGAGCAGATGCTCAGTGAGACCGGTTCCAGCATCGAACGCCAGGTGCAGCTCGATGCGCAACAACAGGCCGCGGATCAGGTGTCCATCAGCAACAGCATCGGCAGCCTGCGCCTGTTATCCGCCACGGACTGGCGCGAGTTCGTCGAGTCGATGAGTCATGTCGACCAGTTACTCAGGGAAGATCCGGCGGCCATTTATCCAGCGATGGATTTCAGTACTCGCGACAGCTACCGGCATGTCATCGAACGCCTTGCCCGCCGAAGCCCCCAGCACTCGGAAATCCAGGTCGCCCGCACCGCGATCAATCTCGCCGCCACCGCAACAGCCACCGTATCCTGCCCGGTGCTGGCCCGTCACGTCGGGTATTACCTGATTAGCGCAGGCCTGCCGACGCTGGAGCGACGACTCAACGCCCGGGACCCGCTCCATGCCCGCTGGAAACGTTTGTTGCAGCAATCGCCGCTGGTGTTTTATCTGGCGCCGGTGGCTTTTCTGACGCTCATCTTCGCCTGGCCGCTGCTGGCCTCCGCGCAGCGCGACGGGATGACGGCTGCGGCGCTTCTGGTACTGGCGATCCCCTGCCTGATCATGACCAGTCGCTTGGCGATCGGCCTGATCAACTGGTTGGTGACGTTCAGCATGATACCGGTGGTGTTGCCGAAAATGGATTACGCCAGCGGTATTCCCGATGACGCGAGAAGCCTGGTAGTGATTCCGACGCTGATCGCCAGCCTGGCCGATGTCGACGAGCTGGCGGAGGGCCTGGAAGTGCGCTTTCTGGCCAACCGCGACAGCAACCTGTACTTCGCCTTGCTCAGCGATTACCTGGATGCCGCGCAAGCGTCCGAGCCCGAGGACGCCGAGCTGCTGGCCCAGGCCACTCGTGCAATCACCCTGCTCAACCAAAAGTATGCGGACGGCATGGGCGACCGCTTCTTTCTGCTGCACCGGCCGCGTCGCTGGAACGCCAGCGAGCGGGTGTGGATGGGCCATGAGCGCAAACGCGGCAAGCTGATCGAGCTCAACACCCTGTTACGCGGCCAGGGGCAGGATCGTTTCGAGGCCATCGTTGGCGACATCACGCCGTTACACCAGGTGCGTTACGTGATCACCCTCGACACCGACACCCTGCTGCCGCGCGATGTCGCCCGCCAATGCGTGGCGGCGATGATGCACCCGTTGAATCGGCCGGTGTTCGACAGTGCTGGCGAGCAGATCGTTTCCGGCTACGCGGTGTTGCAACCGCGAGTGGGCATCAGCCTGACGAGTGCCACGCGCTCGATCTACGCCCGGCTGTTCGGCAGCGATGCCGGGGTCGATCCCTACACCCGCGCAGTGTCGGACGTTTACCAGGACCTGTTTCAGCAAGGCTCGTTCATCGGCAAGGGCATCTACGACGTGGATGCTTTTACCTGCGCGCTGGAAGGTTGCCTGCCGGATAATCAGATCCTCAGCCACGACCTGATCGAAGGCTGCTATGCCCGATCCGGGCTGCTCAGCGATGTGCAACTCTACGAGCAATACCCCTCGCGCTTCGGTGCCGATGTCAAACGACGGCATCGCTGGGTGCGCGGCGACTGGCAACTGCTGCCATGGACCTTGCCCTGGGTGCGCAACGCCGACGGTCACTGGGTGCACAACCGGCTGAGCGTCATGGCCCGCTGGAAGATCCTCGACAACCTGCGCCGCAGCCTGGAACCGCTGGCGCTGTTGTTGATGCTTTCATGGGGATGGTTTGCCAGCAGTGCGCCCCTGGGCTGGACGCTCACCGTCATCGGCTTGCTGGTGATTCAACCGCTGCTGCGCACGGTGACCGACCTGCTGCAACCCCTCGCCGATATGCCCTATAAACAATACGTGCGAGCGCTGCTGGGTGATCTGGGACAGGATCTGGCCCGGGCTTGCCTGGCGATCGCCTGGCTGCCCTACGAGACGTTCTACAGCGCCGATGCCATCTTGCGTTCGCTCTGGCGAATCGGCTTCAGCAGACGCCGGCTGCTGCAATGGCAGCCTTCGCGCGAGGTGGAGCGCAGCACTGAAAACCGGCTGTCCGGCCTCTACCGCCAGATGTGGATCGAGCCGGTATCGGCCCTGGTCTCGCTGGCCCTGCTGGTGGACCACCCGCATAAGCTGGCCATTGCCAGTCCCCTGCTGTTGTCGTGGTTCGCCGGCCCCTGGATCGCCTGGTGGCTCAGTTCAGCACCCAAACAATCGGTGTTCGAACCCTCGGCGGAGCAATTACGCTTCCTGCGGTTGCTGGCGCGCAAGACCTGGGCGTTCTTCGATCAGTACGTCGGGTCCGAGGATCACTGGCTGCCACCGGACAACGTGCAGGAAGAACCCCGGCCCGCCATTGCCCATCGCACCTCGCCCACCAATATGGGCATGTCCTTACTCGCCCACCTGGCCGCTCACGATTTCGCGTACCTGAGCACCGAACGGCTGCTGACTCGGCTGACGGCGTCGCTGGACAGCATGGAGGGCCTGGAGCGTTACCGGCAGCACTTCTACAACTGGTACGACACGCAAACCCTGGAGCCGCTGCACCCGCATTACGTCTCAACCGTCGACAGCGGCAACTTGGCAGGTTTGCTGCTGACCTTGAGCGCCGGCCTTATCCAACTGGCCGACACCCCTATGTTCGGCCCTGCGGTGATCAAAGGCCTGCGCGACACCCTGGATATCCTTGAAGAGGCCCAACGTGCTACGGGCGCGGATGAAACGGCCCTAAATGAACTGCGAAAAAGCCTTGAGCAGGCTCTTCAATCAACGTCCCCCGAGGCGCTGGCGGACCTGCTGCACGCGGCGTGCATCAAGGTCGCGGACACACCTGCGAACCTTGGCGAGGAAAGCCTCTATTGGCGCGAAATGTTCAGCCGTCAATGCAACGACTGGACCGAAGAACTGCAGCGCTATCGACTCCCCACTCCCTTAGTCAGCACTCACTCAGCACCTGACACCTTGCGTCAGCTGGCAAGCCTGAACCACGCCGACTGGGCCGCGGAGCACCAGCCTCAGATCGATCGGGTGCGCAGCGCGGCCAGGAAAAGTCTGCAAACCCTTGAGCGTCTGGCCGCGTTGTCGACGTCACTGGCGCAGATGGATTTCTCGTTGCTGTTCGACCACCAGCGCGACCTCTTCGTCATCGGTTACAACACCGAAGACCGCCGGCTCGACAACGGTTACTACGATCTGCTGGCCTCCGAAGTGCGGCTGACCAATTACGTGGCCATCGCCCAAGGACAAATCCCTCAACGCGCCTGGTTCACCCTCGGCAGGCTGCTAGGTGAAAATGCTGGCGTACCTACGTTGCTGTCCTGGTCGGGCTCGATGTTTGAATACCTGATGCCGATGTTGGTGATGCCCAAATATGACGGCAGCCTGCTGGACCAAACGTGCCGCGCCGCCGTGGCGGTGCAGATCGAACACGGCAATCTGCTGGGCATTCCCTGGGGTGTTTCGGAGTCGGGTTATTACACCCTCGATGCCCATTTCAATTATCAATATCGCGCCTTCGGGGTTCAGGCCCTGGGGCTGCAGCGCGGGCTGAGCAATGACGTGGTGATCGCGCCCTACGCCAGTGCCCTGGCGTTGATGTTCGACGCTGATGCGGCTTGCAAAAACCTGCAACGGCTTGCCCTGCAAGGCTCCTCTGGGCGCTTCGGTTTGTATGAGGCGGTGGACTACACCGAGGCCCGCTTGCCGCGCGGCCAGACCCACGCCGTGGTCCGCTCATTCATGGCGCACCACCAGGGCATGAGCCTGCTGGCCTTGACCAGCCGCTTGCTCGATCAACCCATGCAACGCCGCTTCGAGGCCGACCCGGTGCTGCAATCGGCCCTGCTGCTGTTGCAGGAACGGGTGCCGAAATCCGCTGCGCCGTATCTGCAAACCGCACAATCGCCGGTGCTCGGCGATGCCGGCCAGGGCCAGGATGCCGGGCTTCGGGTGTTCGCTGACCCCGGTAGCAAACGCCCTGCCGTGCAACTGCTTTCCAACGGTCGCTACCACGTCATGCTGACCAGCGGTGGCGGTGGTTACAGCCGTCGCCATGACATGGCCGTCACCCGTTGGCAGGAAGACATTTCCCAGGACAACTGGGGGATCTTCTGCTACCTGCGCGATGTGCAATCCAATGCGGTCTGGTCCGCCGCGCACCAACCCACTTTGCTTCAACCCGAAAGCCACGAGGCGATCTTCAGCGACTCTCGGGCAGAGTTCCGCGCGCGCAACCTGGATTTCGACACGCACATGGAGATTGTCGTTTCGCCTGAAGACGACATCGAACTGCGCCGCCTGCGCGTCACCAACCGCGCGTCAGCGGCCAAGACGCTGGAAATCACCACCTATGCCGAAGTGGTGCTGACGTCCCCGGCCAGCGATGCCATGCACCCGGCGTTCAGCAAGCTGTTCGTGCAGACCGAACTGCTACCGGCGCTCCAGGCCATCGTCTGCAGCCGCCGTCCCCGGGCCAGCGATGAAGCGACGCCGTGGATGTGCCATTTGCTGGCGGCACACGGCGTGGACATCGATGCAATCTCATATGAAACCGATCGTGCCCGGTTCATCGGCCGGGGACGGAGCCTGGTGTCACCTGCCGCCCTCGATGCCGATTGCCAGCACCTGTCAGGCAGTGCAGGCCCGGTGCTGGACCCGATGGTCGCGATTCGCTGCAGGATTACCCTGCAACCTGGCCAACAGGCCACCATCGACCTGATCACCGGCGTCGCCGACACCCGTGATGACTGCCTCTACCTGATCAACAAATATCGCGACCGCCACCTCGCCGACCGTGTGTTCGACCTGTCCTGGACCCACAGCCAGGTGCTACTGCGCCAGCTCAACATTTCGCTGTCCGACGCCCGCCTGTTCGAACAGATGGCCTCGTCGCTGCTGTATGCCAATGCCTCGATGCGCGCCGACAACGCCATACTGATCGCCAATCGGCGCAATCAATCGGGGCTTTGGGGCCAGGCCATCTCCGGCGACCTGCCTATAGTCTTGCTGCAGATCCAGAACCTGGACAACATCGCCCTGGTACGGCAGTTGATTCAAGCCCACGCCTACTGGCGGCAAAAGGGTCTGGTGGTCGATCTGTTGATCTGGAACGAAGACCAGGCCGGTTATCGCCAGCAACTGCAGGACGCGATCATGGGGTTGATCACCTCCGGCAGTGAAGCCACGCTGCTGGATCGTCCGGGCGGAATTTTTGTGCGGGCGGTGCAACAGCTGTCGAGCGAAGATCGCGTGCTGGTGCTCTCGGTGGCTAGGCTGGTATTGAACGAAGGTTCGGGCAGCCTGGCCGAACAGATTCATCGCCGAAAGATCTCGCCGGAGCACGCGCCATTCGTTGCAACGCGGCACTATCAGGCAGGCCCGGCGCTGATTCGGCCCAAGCCTTCGGCACTGCTGCTGGGCAACGCTTATGGCGGCTTCAGCGCCGATGGCAGCGAGTACATCATCAGCGGGCTGGCGACCCAGTCGACGCCCGCACCGTGGGTCAATGTGATCGCCAATGCACAGTTCGGCACGGTGGTCTCGGAAACCGGCAGCGCCTATACGTGGGCCGAAAATGCCCATGAGTTTCGCCTGACGCCCTGGCACAACGACCCCGTCACCGATCGCGGCGGAGAAGCCATTTACCTGCGTGATGAGGAGACCGGGTACTTCTGGTCTGCCGCACCGCAACCCTGCCCCGGAAAAGGCTCCTACCAGACCCGACACGGTTTCGGTTACAGCGTGTTCGAACATGAAGAAGACGGCATCTACAGCGAGTTGTGGATCTATGTGGCGCTGGATGCACCGATCAAATTCTCGCGATTATTGCTCAGCAACCGCTCAGGGCGCAGCCGATCACTGTCGGTCACCGGTTATGTGGAATGGGTGCTGGGCGATCTGCGCAGCAAGTCGGCGATGCATTTGGTCACCCAGGCCGACCCGGCCACCGGTGCCCTCTTCGCCCGCAACGCTTACTCGGTGGATTTTTCCGAGCGAGTGGCATTCTTCGACACCGACACGATCGATCACGGTGTCAGCGGTGACCGTACCGAATTCGTTGGCCGCAGTGGCACCCTAGCCTCGCCGGCAGCGATGCAGCACGCCGGGTTGTCCGGGCGCATGGGCGGCGGCCTGGACCCTTGTGCCGCCCTGCAAGTATCGGTCGATCTGGCCGATGGCGAGAGCAAGGAAGTCATCCTGCGCCTGGGGGCCGCCGCATCGAGCAACGACGCCACCCGGCAGGTGCAGCGCTATCGGGGCAGCCTGGCCGCCGCCGAGCAGTTACAGAAAGTCCGGGATCACTGGCGCTCACTGCTTGGGGTGATTCGTATCGAAACCTCCGCGCCCGCGGTGGATGTCATGGTCAACGGCTGGCTGATGTATCAGGTCATCGCCTGCCGTTTCCAGGCCCGCAGCGGCTATTACCAATCGGGTGGTGCGATCGGTTTTCGCGATCAGTTGCAGGACAGCATGGCGATGATTCATGCGGCGCCCGCAGCCGTGCGCGCGCATCTGTTGCTTTGTGCGGGCCATCAGTATGTGGAGGGCGACGTGCAGCACTGGTGGCATCCGCCGATGAATCGAGGCGTTCGTACGGCCTGCTCCGACGACTTTCTGTGGCTGGTGGCCGCCACCAACCGCTATGTCGAAATGACCGCGGACGTGGCGGTGCTGGAGGAGCCGGTCGGCTATCTGGAAGGACGCCCGTTGGCGGCTGGCGAAGAGTCTTACTATGACCTGCCGGTGGCCTCGTCACTGCAAGAGTCGCTGTATCGACACTGCGTGCGTGCCATCGAACATAGCCTGCGCCGTGGTCACCACGGCTTGCCGCTGATGGGCTCCGGCGACTGGAACGACGGCATGAATCGCGTCGGCCAACTGGGTGAAGGTGAAAGTGTCTGGCTGGGATTCTTCAGCTATCAGGTGCTGGAGCAATTTGCGGTGACTGCTCGCCTGCACGGAGATCACGCCTTCGCCCAACGCTGCAGCGACGGTGCAGCGACACTGCAACGCAATCTCGAACAAAGTGCCTGGGACGGCGCCTGGTATCGCCGTGCCTGGTTCGATGACGGGCAACTGCTCGGTTCGGCGAGCAACGATGAGTGTCGCATTGATTCCATCGCGCAAAGCTGGTCGGTGCTGTCCGGGGCCGGCTCTGCCGTGCGCCAATTCAAGGCCATGCAGGCACTGGATGAACACCTGATCAAACGCGACATCCGCGCCGTGCTGCTACTTGACCCACCGTTTGACAAGGGTGCGCTGGACCCGGGCTACATTAAGGGTTACGTGCCTGGCGTGCGCGAGAATGGCGGGCAGTACACCCATGCTGCCGTTTGGGCGGGCATGGCGCTCGCGCAACTGGGCGATGCCGGCAAAGCCTGGGAAGTGCTGAATCTGATCAACCCCGCCGCCCCTGCCAACGTCGCTCGAATAGACATCTACAAGGTCGAGCCCTATGTCATGGCCGCCGATGTCTACGGCACAGCTCCCCATGCCGGCCGCGGTGGCTGGACCTGGTACACCGGTTCGGCCGGCTGGATGTACCGGCTGATTGTCGAGTCATTGCTGGGCGTACAACGCAGCGGTCGCACGCTCAGCGTTGATCCGCTGATACCCGTCGACTGGCCGGGCTTCAAGCTGCACTATCGCTTCGGCTCAACCTTGTACCACTTCGATGTGCGTCAGGGCAGCTCGCCCCTGACCTTGATGACCCTAGACGGTCAGCCTTTAAGTGGCACGGCACTAACACTGAAAGACGACGGCCTGGAGCGCTGGATTCGCGTGGATTGCCGCGCCCGATTACCCAGGCCTCAGGCGCTGGAATACGCGCAGGTCGTCGATGAATAGACTTTGATCCCCAGCCGTGGCGTGCATGGGAGTACCCTGAGACGGTAAACCCCTCCTCCGCCACGGTGCCTTGCTCATGCCTGCCTCACCCCAGCCAAGCCACAATCACCTGCTCGCGGCGCTGCCAGCCGACGACCTCCAGCGCCTGGCTCCGCACCTGGAGCAGGTCAGCCTCGGGCTGGGGGATGTGTTGTACGAACCGGGGGATACGCTGCGACACGTTTACTTCCCGACCGACGCCATCGTTTCGCTGCTGCATGTCACGGAAAACGGCTCGTCAGCGGAGATCGCCGTGGTCGGCAACGAAGGGTTGATCGGCATCGCCCTGTTCATGGGCGGTGAAAGCACCTCCAGCCGGGCAGTGGTGCAGAGTGCCGGGGTTGCGTTTCGCCTGCCTGGGCAAAAGCTCAAGAAGGAATTCAACCGTCACGGCGATCTGCTCCTGCTGATGCTGCGTTACACCCAGGCACTGATCACGCAAATGTCACAGACGGCCCTGTGCAACCGCCATCATTCGATCGATCAGCAATTATGCCGATGGCTGCTGTTGTCGCTGGATCGCCTGCACGGCAACCGTCTGAACATGACCCAGGAACTGATCGCCAACATGCTTGGCGTGCGCCGCGAAGGCGTCACCGAAGCGGCCGGTAAACTGCAGCGCCAAGGTGTCATCGAGTACAGCCGGGGGCAGATCACGGTGCTGGACAGGGCCCGCCTCGAACGCCTCAGCTGCGAGTGCTACCTGGTGGTCAAGACCGAAACAGACAGGCTCCTGCATTACACCCGTCGTCAGGACGAATGAGACGAAAGCTGATCCTCGAAAGCATTTTGAACCCTCCTACAACGCGCCCTGTCTACCGAGCCCTGCACATGGAGTGCTCACCTCACTCATAGTCGGGAACCGCAATGCTGACGATCTACTTTCCGCTGCAGATCTGGAACAAGTATTGGCGACTCGAGGGTCCCTTGGTGAGCTGCCGTTACTGTGGGTTTGTCCAGCACTTCACAGACGCTGGAGCATTCAGTCATGAGCGAGACTGCAAATCCATCCGGATGCATGCCCAATATCCGCTTCGGGAATTGAGTTCGATCATCGAAAGGAAAATTCAGGATAAAACGTTTTAAAACCGGTGACATAACCATTTCCGCATCCTGCGAAGACGATCAGGTGACTGCGAACATCAACGGATGCCCTATGACGTGCCTGGGTCGGTTGCTACGCTTACTGATGGGCAGCAATCGGCCAGAAGCGGACGTCAGAGTTATGCAAAAAAATGTACCCCCTTTAGCGTTCTTGGCAAGTTTTCAGGCGCGAAGAAAAACTATCGAAAGACAGTTTGCTGCCCGTACTTGACTCACGTTTCGTAAGCAATGGCGTAGGTGTTACCGAAGCGCTTGATATGAGCAAAGCCGAACGTGCCTATGTGCATTCCAGCGACCATCAAATTATCTGAACTGGCAACATCCAGCAGCCTCGTTCGCGTGGCTGCCGATAGCAGCGGGTCCTGGTCGAAGGCAATCGTGACGTCGGGGCGCGCAATCTGAATCTGAGGAAAATGAACGATATCGCCCCACACCAACAGGCTGCCTGCCGCGGACTCGAAGCGGTAGCCGCAATGCCCGACGGTATGCCCAGGCAACGGTATCGCACTGATGCCCGGCAGGACGTCATTGGCGGTGAATGGGCGCAGGTTTTTCCGGTACCGCTCGAACACCGTTCGTGCAAACAGAAAGTTTCCACGCGCGCGCTCACTGGCCTGACCAAGGTGGCCATCGTCCTCCCAGAACGCTAGCTCTCGCTGATGCAAAACCAACTCAGCATTGGCGAAGGCCATTTCTCCCGCTGCGTTCAACAAGCCACCGATGTGGTCGGGGTGCGCGTGAGTAAGGAGAATCGTATCTATGTCACCGGGTTGCACGCCGGCCAATGCAAGATTGGCCAGCAACTCGCCGCCCCATTGATTGAATCCGCCGGCGCCGGCGTCGATCAGAATCGTTCGGCCACGCCCACGTACCAGATAGCAATTGATATGGATCGACGCTGGCTCGCTGATTCCGGCGGCTAACTGAAGTCGGAGTGCCTCCGTTGGCGCGATGTTGGCGAGAAAATCCAGGCTCGCCCCCAAGTAGCCATCGCTGATGGCGGTGATTGAAAACTCGCCAACTTGCTGGCTGCGAAGTCTCCAGCGATGTATGTCCACGTTACTCATGACTGTAACTGCACGGTCATGGCGCGATATACATTCAGCCCCTGCAGATCGCTGGCCCTGGCCTGAGCGCAATCCAGTTTGGCCAGCCAGCGGTGTGCAGGAGTCTTGTCCAAAGCAACGGCGTGCAGCGCTAAAGGCGTAAGGCCTAACTCAATCAGCACATGAGGGCCTTGTTCACTGACCAACAGAAACTCGTTCGCGCCCACGGCAACTACCCGGTCCGGCCCGGCATAGAGGTTGCGTTTCCAATCAGTGATGTGCGACTGCCAGCGGGAAAAATTGCCACCTCCTTTTTGGCGGTACTCGTCGCTCTGCAATACGGCAAGCGTATCGACTGAATGTAAAGCCAGGTAGGCCGGGCAAGTGCCGCTCAAGGCTTTGAAACGCTGTGAGGAGCTGAAACCGCTCACCGAGATCAGCGCCGGCAGTTTTTCCAGGCTGTAAAACCCATTCCACTCGGCTTCGCTGGCGGGGTCAGCGTAGTTGCATTCGACTGTGTAAATCATAGAGTCACTTCACGGATTGATGTTCCATCATGCTAGTGGCACGGTAATGACCCATAAAACGATTTTTCGGCACCCTTTAGTGACTAAACATCAAGGTGGCTGTCTTGACTCCAGGAAAGACCATGCGTCGAAAGCTTCCTAGTAACGCAGCACTGATTGCCTTTGAAACAGCAGCCCGCCATGGCAGCTTCGCCCGTGCCGCAAACGAATTGGCCTTGACCGAGGGCGCAATTAGTCGGCAGATAGGCCGCCTGGAAGCCTTTCTGGGCGTCACCCTATTCGAGCGCGTTGGCAACCGCGTGCGGCTCTTGCCTAACGGTGAGCGCTACGCGGCGCAAGTGCGCGAACTACTCGACCGCCTCGACAGGGACAGCCAGTATTTGATGGGCCAGCCCAGAAACGGCGCAAGCCTGGATATCGCCGTCAGCCCAACCTTTGCCCTGCGCTGGCTAATCCCTCGGTTGTCTGGCTTTAGCCAGCAACACCCAAATATCTGCGTACACCTCTCGGAACGCATGGAACCGTTCGTACTTGCCGGTAGCGGCTTTGATGCCGCCATCCATTTTGAGCACCCGGCCTGGACAGGCATGCACACGCACCGCCTGTTGAACGAGGTGTTAATTCCGGTTTGTCACCCTGCCCTCCTGAATCAGGGCAAGCAGGCAACGGTTCTGGATTCACTGCCGCGATTACACCGACGACAGAACCCGGATGCGTGGCAGCGCTATGCCCAGGAAACCGGGATTGTCCTGAGCAACCCGGCGATGGGCGCGCGCTACGATTTGCATGCGATGTTAATTGAGGCCGCACTGGTTGGTCTCGGTGTGGCACTCGTACCGCGCCTGTATGTGGAAGCGGAGCTGGCGCAAGGCCGTCTGGTTGCGCCATGGCCGCAGGAGAAGAATGTCGCCAAGACCTTTTGTCTCGTGTTACCCGAACCCCTTAAGCTGAGCCGCGCGCCCATCCAGGCATTTGCGCATTGGCTGTTGGAGGAGGCGCAGGTGAAGTAAGGGCATGCGGAGGTGCCAGTACCGGGTCGGTTTCGTAGGCCACGCTAGTGCTGATCCCCCCGGGTGACGGTGTCTATGCACAACCAGTTATTCAGTGGGTAGGTGATAAAGGTTTTGTGTCTGCTTTTGGCCGGTTGCAGCCCTTCGAGACAGGCAGCAATCGGCCAGGAGCAGTCATTCGTGGATGGGCGTTTTCGCCCCATGGCGGTCAATCATGATGTAGCGACGGTAATCGACATCTGCTTTATCGCTTGAATAGCCAAATGTCCTAAACTCGCTTCTCCCAATCAACTAAGGAAGCGACAATGGGCATGCAAGGAAAAGACCGTCAGATCGACAACATCGAGTTCAATGTCGTTGACATCGATCGAAGCAAGACCTTCTACGGAAGCATTTTCGGCTGGAGTTTCGTTGACTACGGCCCGACTTATACCGAGTTCAGCGACGGACGCATGAGGGGTGGATTCACTACTGGAGAGTCAGTACGTACGGGTGGACCTTTGATCATTCTATATGCGGATGATCTTGAGCAAACCCAGCTAAGGATCAAATCAGCGGGTGCGACCATTAGTCGTGAAGTGTTCTCGTTTCCGGGTGGTCGCCGTTTCCACTTCATCGACCCCGATGGCTATGAGCTAGCCGTGTGGTCGACCTCTCCTTGATATTGACGCGAGTCCTAAACGGCGCGGCTGCATCGCTTCAGTGCGGCAGCAATGTCTCCTACATCGCAGAAACAGCCAAAGATCTTTGTTGTGTTGTAATGTCGGCTCCTGGCCGATTTCCGCCCATCGTGACTGGAAGAAATCGGCCAGGAATGGTCACCGTGATGCGCCGGTAAAGCGTGCAGGTTTAATGATTGGAAGAGTTGCTCAGTTGCTGAAGCTCAAGTTGCCTGGCAGCACTGGCTTCTAGGGTTACACGCTCTTCATCCAGATACCGATAAATGCTTTGGAGGTTGGCGATTTTCTGTTTGATTTCTGCCATCTTCTTTTCAATTAGCTGCGCGCCTTCAGCACAATCGATCAGCTTGTTCCGCTGCGCATCCAGAATCTCGCCTATTTCCCCTAGGGAAAAACCCATGCTTTGCGCGCGCTGGATAAAGTCCAGATCCTGCAGAGTTTGCGTTGTGTAAACGCGATAGTTGTTCACTTGCCGTACAGATGAAATCAGGCCGATTTGCTCGTAGTAACGCAGCGTATGGCGGCTGGCCCCGCTACGGGTTTCGAGTTCGCCGATTTTCATGAAAACACCGCTTGACTGTAGAGTTGGGTCGATAGTTTACGCTTGATTTCTCACCGTCAACAAGGAACAGAGAAATGAGCGTGGAGTGCTTTGTCACAGGAGGGACTGGCTTCGTCGGTCAACATTTAGTGGCGAACCTGAGTGCAAAAGGTCATACCATTCGGGTGTTGATGCGTCGCCCGGAGCGATTGGCAGCCTTGCGCGAGCAAGTTGATAATTTGGGAGGATGCGCAAACCGGGTATTTGCCGTAGCTGGCGATCTGGAACGGGACAACCTCGGGCTGAGTGTTGCTGACCGAGAAGTGCTGAGGCACGCCAGCGTTATATTCCACTTGGGCGCCCACTTCGCATGGGGGCTCTCAGTGGAGCACTCTCGTGCGGTGAACGTAGAAGGGGCAAAGCGCGTGGCGCTGTTAGCGACTGAGCAAAAAAGCCGTTTAGTGATGATCGGCGGCTACATGCTGAAAAATCATGAACATCTGCAACGTATCGGAATTGATCCTCGTCATCCGGAGTTGACGAATTGGTCTGCCGTCTACCGGCGTGTCGGTGGTTACGAGGGAAGCAAGCTGGAGGCGCATTTTGCGACGCTGGAGGTCATGTCCGCCAAGGGTGGGGAGATTACCGTTGTCCACCCTTCGACCGTCTGTGGCCATAGCCGCACAGGGCATATCCTTGACGGTCAGCCGCTGGTGGAGCTGATACGCAACCTTGTGCAGGGAAAGCTGACGGCGGTGCCCGGTACCGCCGAACACTGGCTGCCACTGGTAACCGTGGACTACCTGGTTGAGCTGGTGGCAGTTTGTGCTTTTGATCCTGCCATGGTGGGCCAGGAACTGCTGGCGCTTGATGACCAAACTCCAAACTTGCGGGAACTCCTGATTCAGGTGGCACAACCTTTGGGCTTAAAGTCTCCCAAGCATCACATTTCACTCCGATTGCTGAAGTTGCTACTGAGCATTCCTCCCGTCGCGTGGTTTTTGAATACAAAACCCGAAGCCTTGGACTTTATCCAGACCACTCGTTTTGATACAGCGGCGGTCGAACAATTTGCCAACAAGCATGGAATAGCCAAACCGGATATACGTCAGTCTTTGCAGCACACTGCAACATTCGTCAACTCATATTGCATAGCCAAGGGCCAGGCCCTCTGACCTCTGGCAACAAGAAGGCGAATAGCCTTCTACTTGGATTGGGGGGGCTCCTCGTGCCCTCAAACTTTGCGCCGTCGATCCAGGGCGGCATTCATCGAACGACCATTCAGCTACAGGGATCGTCATCCATGCAGTCTACTTTCAGGAAAGGCGTCATATTTGCACTCTCCGCTGCGGCACTGAACGCAACGATCGGTGTACTCAGCAAAATACTCATGAGTAATGGTTTTACCGCTAGCAGTGTTGCTGTCATCAAAACCGTACTGGGTTGCGTGCTTCTCTCGATCCTTTTGTTTTTCCTCAAGCGCCCGGCGGCGTCGACCAAATGGACTCAGGCGGCTATCTGCGCATTCCTTGGCATCTTTGTGCTGTTCCATTTCGAAACGTCCGCCTATCGACACTACGCTGCGGCAGGTGTGGTGGTGGTGCTGATGGCCAGCGCCTCAATTTCCTCGATCGTTCTGGGGCGCATTTTCCTCAAGGATGCGATCACCGCGAATGCTACTGTGGGTGCCACACTGGCTATCGCGGGGATCTCGGTGATCTTCGGCGGCGACCTGCAGCAAGGCTTTACCCTGCAGGGTGCTGCGCTCGCCGCCATGGCCGGCTCCGGCTATGGGGCCTTTTCAGTCGCCATGAAGCGTATGGGGGTGTCGGGGGGGATGCACTTCACCCGGCAATTGTTGTTCTTTGGTAGCCTGTACTTACTGATGCCGGCAGCGGCCGATGGTTTCGTGATAGGCGAGCTGTCGCCGCTCGCGATCGCCGTGCTGCTAGCGCTGGCCACGCTGCCAACAATCCTGGGCTTCTTCTGCACCACCAAGGCCATCGAGTATCTCAAGCCATCCCAAGTGCAAGCGCTGGAGCTGACCGAGCCACTGTTCGCCGCGCTGCTGGCGTTTGTGGCGCTCAACGAAGTACCGCGAGAAAGCCTCTACGCGGGAGCGATACTGATCATAGTCGGCCTGTGTTTCTCCAATGAACTAATACGCTTGGGCAGCAAAACATCCGTCCCTTCGACCGAGTGAGCAATTTTGGATCTTGATTGCTTTAGCAATCAGTAATTTTTAAGTGTTTTGAACGACCGACCGCTGCCGGCCGAGAGTGTGTAAAAACGTCAGATTGGGTTTCTATATCGACGCCAGGAGACCGTGCTCACGTTTCGCAAACTGATCAAGGTCACGACGTTTTCGGGAACAGTTAAAACGGCTCAGCAGCCTCTTAAGTCCTTTGGCCGGGGTGTAAAGACCGGTTTTTACGCCGTTAACGCTTTCATCAGGCCTGTGGTGCCGATGATTTTCATAACCCTTTTCAGATTGTAGGCGAGCACATTCAGGCTCATCTCTGCACTCACCCCGTTAAGCTTTCGGGTCAGGAAGTGTGTCGTGCCCATCCATTGTTTGAGCGTCCCGAAGGGATGTTCAACAGTCCGTTTTCGGATTCGCATCATCTCCGGCGCGTTGCTCAGGCGGGTCTGCATTTCCTCCAGCACGGCTTCATGTTCCCAGCGCCGTACTCGCCGCTCCGTACTCGGAGTGCATTGCGGTTTCATGGCGCAGCCCCGGCATTTCGAACTCCAGTAACGGTGCAACGTCAGGCTTTTTTCAACGTTGGTATAGCGCCAGATCAGCGCCTCTCCAGCCGGGCAAATGTATTCGTTTTTTGCCGCGTCATAGATGAAGGCATCGTTATTGAAACGCCCGTCAGCCTTGGCTCCGGAGGTCATCGGCTTGGGCACATAGGCGGTGATGTTGGCATCGTGACAAGCCAGGATTTCTTCGCTTTTGAAGTAACCTCGGTCAGCCACTACCGACAGCACTTTTGGCGCCATCGCTTCGCGGGCCTGCTTGGCCATCGAGCTGAGTTGATCGCGGTCGGAGCCGACGTTGGTAACCTCATGCGCAACGATCAAATGGTGCTGGGTATCGACCGCTGTCTGCACGTTGTAGCCGACGATTCCAGTGCCGCGAGTCATCATGGAGCGGGCGTCTGGATCGGTCAGTGAGACCTGTTTATCGGGCGATTCATTGAGCTGGATTTCGATCGCCTGAAGCTCCTTCATTTGAGTTTTCAGCTTAGCGATTTTCTCTTCCAGCCGCACGGTGCTGGGCTCGGGAGCTGTGGGTTCTTGCTGGTCGGCTTTGTCGAGCGCAGTCAGATATCGATTAATACTCAATTCAATTTCTTCCATTCGCCGCTTTAGTTTGGCGCTGGTGAAATTGCGGTCGCGGTTGTTGACGGCTTTGAATTTACTTCCGTCGATGGCGACCAGATTTTCTCCGAATAATCCCAACTGCCGGCACAGCACCACGAATTGGCGGCAGACGCCTCGGATGGCCTTGCTGTTGCCTTTTCGGAAGTTGGCAATGGTCTTGAAATCGGGCATCAAGCGGCCGGTCAGCCACATCAGTTCGACGTTACGCTGGGCTTCTCGCTCCAGGCGCCGGCTCGACTGAATGCGGTTCAGATAGCCGTAGATGTAGATCTTCAGGAGGATCGCGGGATGGTAAGCAGGCCGGCCAGTATCGGCTGGAATGGCACCTTCAAAACCCAGTTTGACCAGGTCGAGTTCGTCGACAAAGACGTCGACTACGCGCACCGGGTTGGTATCGCTGACGTAGTCGTCGAGGCTCTCGGGAAGTAAGGTGCCTTGGCCTCGATGTTCACCCTGGATAAAGCGCTTCATGGGCGATCCCTGCGATGAAATCCTCAGAAATCATAGCAAGGGTTCGCAAAAGCGTTTACACACTCTGAGCCAACGCAGTCTCCTATGAGAGGCGACTATTGACCCAAGGCTGACCCTGCTCTCGCGAAACGCGGAGTCGGAGTTATCAGATTTGGAACAGGCGGGAGATCGCGGTCATGGCCTTGTCTCCGTCAGTTTCATAAAGACCGAACAGGCGCGTTTGGTCGCTCAGACGATGAAGCCGAAAATGGTTATAGAACGCTTGGCCTAAGCGCTGATTATCGAACGCTCCGCGTTCCCAAAGAGTTAAAAACTCTTGATACGCAACGCGCTCAATTTCCATTCTCGGCATGCTTTCCATATACACATCCATTTATGTCAGTGATGACCGAATCCTACTGACGCCGGACAGATGCGGCAATGTGCATTTTGGGGGCAATTTTTAATCATCCGAGCAGGTTTTGGAGTTTTTACACACTCTGGGCCAGAGGCAGTCGTTCACAGGAGGCAGCTTTTGAACCCAGGCGGTCACTTAAACTTAAAAACTCATTCGTCCATCGTAATGGACGGCAATTGGTATGCCGTGTCTGGATAAGCGCTCCACGTCAAAAATAGGGTGTACCATCAAACCCTGTCCATCGGAAACCATTTAGCCATGTCCGCGCTAAGCGAAGAGAGCCGCCAGATTGTAGCTTTTCTGGCGCACCGGATTGGCGCCAACGCTGACATCGCAGCGATCGCGCAAGCGATTGTTTCAACCTTGCAGGGTATGGACGCCGCCCTCACACCCATCATTGGTCACCAAGGCGGGGCTGCGCTCTATCGGCGCAGCCTCCTCTTGTGCACCTCCCGGAATCCGCGCCTGGCCGGTATCTATGATCAGGCACAGGTTTCGTTCGATCTGACTGCTCTCAAGCAGGCGCTACTTGAACAAAGCGAAGACGATGCGTTGTTCTTCGGTGAAGTGATGTTGACCACCTTCTATGAATTACTCACCACTCTGATCGGGCCCTCGCTCACCGCAAGGCTGCTTCGCGACGTGTGGGAGCCTCCTTTGAGCAACACCCCCTCGCAGGAAAAATCGCCATGAGCACCAAAGTGACTATCAACCGACTGGCCACCGGCGTGCCAGGATTGGACGAGGTGCTGGGCGGTGGTTTGCCGGAGTTTTCGTTCAACCTGATTGCAGGCCCGCCCGGCTGCGGTAAGACCACCCTGGCCCATCAAATGATGTTTGCCCTGGCAACACCTGAGCGCCCCGCATTGTTCTTCACAGTACTGGGCGAGCCGCCGCTCAAAATGCTGCGCTACCAGCAGCAATTCGACTTTTTCGACACTGAAGCGTTTAACCGCTCGATCCGCTACATCAACCTGGCTGACGACACGCTGGCCGGAAATCTGGACGAAGTGTTACGCCGGATAGTCGACGAAGTAGAGATTCATTCACCGGCGCTGGTGTTTGTCGACTCGTTCCGTTCGGTGGTGCTGGCCAGCCAGACCCAAAACAACCCCAACAACAACCTGCCACAGTTCATTCAGCAACTGGGCATGCTGATGACCACCTGGCACGCGACGACTTTCCTGATTGGCGAGTACTTCACCGAAACTGAGACCAACCCGATTTTCACCGTGGCCGATGGCCTGATCTGGCTGCGTCAGAGTGTTCAGCGCAACTCTATGGTGCGCAAGATGGAAATCATGAAGATGCGTGGCCAGCCGACCTTGCCGGGGTTGCACACCTTCCGCATCGCCTCCTCGGGCATCAAGGTCTTCGCGCCGGCCGCATTCAACCCTGTTGAAGCGCCACTGGAGTTTCCGCTTCAGCGTCTGAAAATGGGCGTGCCGCAGCTCGACAAAATGCTGGGGGGCGGTCTGCCTCGAGGTTACTCATTGCTGGTGGCCGGGCCGTCGGGATCGGGCAAAAGCATTCTGGCAGCCACCTTCCTTGCCGAAGGCGCGCGCAATAGCGAAACCGGCGTGATTGCGGTGTTCGAACAACGGCCCAATCATTCGCAGAACGCGACCCTAGCAACGCTAATTCAGAGCGGCCAGGTCGGGCTGGTCGACAGCCGTGCCCCTGATTTGTCCATCGATGAAATCGTACACTTGTTGTTGGGCGAAATTACCCGATTGAACGCGACCCGCGTGGTCATCGACTCATTGTCGGGGTTCGAACTGGCACTGGCCCCAACCTTCCGCGAAGACTTCCGTGAATCCCTGTCGCGAATGGTCACGGCACTGACGAGCGTCGGCGTCAGCGTGCTTATGACCTCGGAGTTGGAAGATCGCTATACCGACCTGCGTTTCAGTCCTTACGGCACGGCATTTCTCACCGACGCCATCATCGTCCAGCGCTATATTGAAGTAGAGAGCCGTTTATTGCGCATCATGGCCGTCGTCAAAGTGCGTGCGAGTGCTCATTCCGATGAACTGCGTTTGTACCAGATTGACGATAACGGATTACAGATTGGCGAAATGCTGTCGGATCAGGAAGGCCTGCTCGGCGGACGACCTACCAGGCGCGTGGGCAAAGACGACGGGTGAACAAACCATCATGAATGAGGCCAATGGCAAGACCAAGCAGGCGCTAGCCACCGCCGCTAGAGAACTATTCCTGCTTGGCCAGAAAACTGTCGAGGCCCGCGCGGTGCTTGCGGCGCTTCATAAGGAACTAAACGACGCCAACACACAGCTTGCCGATAACCTGCAGCTCGAACAACTGATCGAGGCCAATCAGCAATTGGTCCTGGCGATCCTTTTGGCGCAGTCCGATGCAGAAAAACCAGAGCGCAAACAGCAAGAGCAGCGGCTGTACCTGGAAATGCGCGAAGCCAACGAGCAATTGGTGATCGCAACGCTCAGCGCACAACACCTGCAGGCGGCTGCCGAACTCGCGCTGGATCAGCAACGCAAAGTCCTGACAATTGTAGCCCACGAGCTGCGCAACCCATTGACGCCCATCAGCATGATAGCGGGTCGTCTGGTACGCGTGCCGAGTGAGGAACTGCCGCGCATGCAGGAGCTGATCGAAGGTCAGGTGAAGCATATGTCCCGTTTGGTGGAGGATTTGCTCGACATCGCCCGTGCCAGCACTGGCAAGTTTCACCTCGATTGCAGCAATGTCGATATGACTCAGATCATCCATGACGCTATAGACATCTGCACACCCGTCATGATCGCTCACCAGTTGCAATTTAGCGCGGTACTGCCTGAACGCGCATTGATGGTGAAGGGTGACCCTATGCGCTTGACTCAAATTCTTGGCAACTTGCTGGGCAATGCTGCCAAGTACACCCCTGCGGGCGGTACCGTCAGCCTTTCGGTGACCGCCGAGGACGGAGTGATGAAGATAAACATCCGCGATACCGGCATTGGGATTACCGCTAAGGCATTGCCGTTCATCTTTGAGCCTTTTGTGCAGGACGTCCATGCGGTGGGTTTTAACGGGGCGGGCCTGGGCATTGGTCTGACAGTGGTGCGAGAGTTGGTCGAAGCTCACGGTGGCACAGTTACCGGCTACAGTGCTGGAGATGGCAACGGGAGCGAGTTTGTGGTGACATTAACGTTGCTCAACTATTAATCTCTTAACACCATCTGGAGGTTCAGCATTTGGAGACTAAATCTCGACAGATGTATGCAAATGTACGCCTATGGTTGCAGAGCAAGGGCTGTTGCGAAAACCTACTGGGAATCGCTCATTGGGAAAGTGAGGGCCCGTTGTAGGAGAGCCTGATTGATCCGCCATTTGAGCCTTACAATTTTTCCATGAAAGAAAATTTTTTCGTCGTTTTACACGTATGTCTATGTGTTATATGGGGCGCGACAGTTATCTCGGTGATCTATTGGTTCAGTCAGTAACACTTTGATCGAAACCAGCTAACTCCATCAGTTGAATCTTCCCAACTATAAATGACTGCTTTTGGCCGATTGCTGCCGGTGCCAAATCGCAGCTAGTGGCTGTTAGTAACTCGTCACAAAAATCCACCAAAATCCCAAAGCGGTTACCCGCCATCCGACGCCCCTATGTCTAGGGGGTGGAAAGATGTAATTCCGTTACAGACATGGTGAGTATCAGTTTGGATTTCCCACTCTGATAATCGAATGCGTCGCCTCAACATACCTCCTATCGCCACTGTTCAATAATGTCCAAGCCTGTGGTCGGCTCTTTTTCAGCATAAACATCTGAGTTCCATGTCGTGCAGTTACTGCCTCACTTCAACGTTTTGGCGCCCAACTTTATGGGGGCTTGCAGGATTCGCTCGAGCCACTCCCATGTTGCATAAACATCCCCTCGCCCACGCAAGTGGGTATAGCGGCGCATCGAGTTCCAATCTCGATGGCCCGACACGCTTGCTACACGCGGAATATCCCAATCCATTTCAAAAAGACGACTGACACCTTCGTGGCGCAGATCGTGAAAGTGCAGATCTTCAATGCCCAGGATTTTGCAGGCCCTTGTCCAGGACGTCGACACGGATTCAGCGCTGTAAGGAAAGATCTCAGGCAACACTTTAGGCATGGTCTGAAGGATCTCCCATGCTTCTGGCGGCAAATGACACCAGACGTCGTTACCGATTTTTTGCCCAGGGTTCTTCATGTCACGAACCAGAACCCGATGGCCTGCTTCATCCAAGTCATCCCACCGGATCCGGGTAATCTCTTCTTGCCTACGCGTGGAAAACAACGCGAATCCAGTCAGCTTTAGCATGTTGATAGAAGTCGGACGACGGCTTTGAATACTCCGAAAGTGCGTCAGCAGTTTGTCGAGTTCTTCCAAGGTGGGCCGGCGATCGCGCTCGCGACTTTTCATGTTGTAACCGAGCTTTTTCAACACTCGGCGGGCGTCCGCCATTGCGTGCGGATCCACCTCATACCCCCAAGCGGGCCGAGCTATCGAGAGAACCGCACCCAGGTGTGCGAGATCGTTGCCGGCGGTTTGAGGCTGAACGCCCCCGCCCTCCTTGCCCATGCGCCATAACGCGTATTCGACCAGGTGCTGGCTGCTTACATCTCTGTCGTTCAACTTCCCCAGGTAGCATTCGCTGATCGCCTTCAACGTGCCGAGCTTCGTCTTCCCGAGAGGGCGCGCCTTGGTCATCTCGGCCAAGTACCGATCGATCATTTCCTTAATCGTCGCACCCGGTCGGTTCGCCCGCTCGATCGCACCTGGTTCATCCAGTTCGGTTTCTCTTTTACGTACCCAAGCCTGTGCGGCCTGTTTTCGGGCGAAGGTCTGGCTCTCTTGGTAAACTTGCGCACCATCGCGAAACAGGCGTATCTGTGCCGTGTAACTGGTGCTGCCGTCGGTGCGTTTCCGTGCTCTGATCGTGGCCATAGTCAACTGGTACAATTTGAAAAGTGGTTGGTACATTGTACCAACCGACCTCAGAAAACGCCTATTTACCCCCTGAAACCGGCTTAGAACACGTAGAGCAAAATGGTACAGAATTCAGCTACATACCCAACAAACACAGGCTCTACGCTGTCTAGAAGGTTCTCCGTTGCGCCCATGATGGATTGGACTGACCGTCACTGCCGGTACTTCCTACGCCTGCTGTCGAAAAACGCCCTGCTCTACACCGAGATGGTCACCACCGGCGCGCTGCTCAACGGCGATCACGAACGTTTCCTCCGTCACAACGAAGCCGAGCACCCGTTGGCTCTGCAACTGGGCGGTAGTGTTCCGCTGGACCTGGCCGCGTGCGCACGCATGGCGCAGGAGCACGGTTACGACGAGGTGAATCTGAACGTTGGCTGCCCGAGTGATCGGGTGCAGAACAATATGATTGGTGCGTGCCTGATGGGGCATCCGCAGTTGGTGGCGGATTGTGTGAAAGCGATGCGTGATGCGGTGTCGATTCCGGTGACGGTGAAGCATCGGATCGGGATCAATGGGCGGGACAGCTACGAAGAGCTGTGCGATTTCGTCGGCACGGTACGGGATGCCGGGTGCACCAGTTTTACGGTGCATGCGCGGATTGCGATTCTGGAGGGGTTGTCGCCGAAGGAGAACCGTGACATTCCGCCGCTGCGTTATGACGTGGCGGCGCGGTTGAAGGCGGATTTTCCGGAGCTGGAGTTCATTCTGAACGGCGGGATCAAGACGATGGAGGCCTGCCATGAGCATTTGCAGACCTTTGACGGTGTGATGCTGGGCCGTGAGGCTTATCACAATCCGTATCTGCTGGCCGAGGTGGATCAGCAGTTGTTCGGCAGTTCGGCGCCGGTGATCACCCGGGCCGAGGCGTTGGCGCAGCTGCGACCTTATATTGCCGCGCATCTGGCGACAGGCGGGGCGATGCATCACATCACGCGCCATGTGCTGGGCCTGGGCACCGGGTTCCCGGGGGCGCGCAAGTTTCGGCAGTTGTTGTCGGTGGATATTCACAAGGCCAAGGATCCGCTGGCGTTGCTGGATCAGGCGGCGGAGTTGCTGGCGGGTCGTTGATCGATGCGTTGAGCGTGCGGGCAACGAATGAGCGTTGCCCGGTGTTTTGTTGTACTGACAGGATGTCTTTTGGTTATGCCCGCGTTCAGCCGCGTTTTATTCAAGCGTTTCACCCTCCTCGCTTTACTCTCGACTCTCTATGCCAACGCCTACGCCTCCTGCGATTTCGCGAAGGGATGCGGTGAGGGGGGAGATGGCCCCTTTCAATCGACCCAGATGTCTGGATTTCTGGTTTTCACGACGACGATGGTCACGGTCGACGGGATGTCGGACATTTCCGGACTGAAAAAACGTGTGTATTCGGTAGAGGAAATAGAAGCGGCACGTTATTTCCTCGCCAGCGACGGCATGCTGCAAGCCGCGTATTTCAGCTCGGCCTTGCAGCGTTTTCGTCAGGAATTGCCTGATACGGAGTTGAGTGACCTCGCCATCGCCGCGCTGATCAGCAGTCAGTGATCAGGCCGCCGCTTCTGTCCAGTTCACCCAGCCAAACATCCACGTCGCCAGGATCAGCAAACCAAACGCGATCCGGTACCAGGCGAACGCGGCGTAGCTGTGGTTCGCGATGAACTTGAGCAAGCCGCGTACGGCGATCATCGCGAACACGAATGCGGTGACGAAGCCCAGGGCGAAGACCGGCAGGTCGCCTGCCTGAAACAGGTCGCGGTACTTGTAGCCGGAATACACCGCCGCACCGACCATGGTCGGCATTGCCAGGAAGAACGAGAACTCCGTGGCAGCCTTGCGCGACAGACCGAACAGCAGGCCGCCGATAATGGTGGAGCCGGAGCGCGAGGTGCCGGGAATCATCGCCAGGCACTGTACGCAACCGATCTTCAGCGCGTCGGACCAGACCATGTCGTCGACATGTTCGACACTCACCACGTGTTTGCGCCGTTCGGCCCACAACATCACGATACCGCCCACCACCAGTGCGACCGCCACGGTGATCGGGTTGAACAGGTAATGATGAATGGCGTCGGCGAATAACACGCCGAGAATCACTGCCGGAAAGAATGCGATCAGCAGATTAACGGTGAATCGTTGCGCATTGCGTTGGGTCGGCAGGCCTTTGACGATCTCGAAGATCTTCGGACGGAACTCCCAGACCACGGCCAGAATGGCGCCCAGTTGAATAATAATGTTGAACGCCATGGCGCGTTCGCCACCGAAATCGAGCAAGTCGGCAACGATAATCTGGTGGCCCGTACTGGAGATGGGCAAGAACTCGGTGAGACCTTCTACCGCCCCTAAAACCAACACCTTGAACAAGGTCAGTAAATCCATTAATCCTCCGTCAGAACGCTCTTGAAGAGCGGTCGGTCAACTGCACTCAGGCATTGGGTATCTGAAATTAAACAATTGGCAGATCAACGCCCCTTGCCCGATTCGGTGACGGAGAATAGGTCTTATCAAAAGACACACTCAAGCCATGTTAATAATCGTCCGTCTGTGAACTTGTTCACTTAGTGGCAAAAATAACCTTCAGCCCTTAAAATGTGACCCACCTCACACTCCCCCTGATTCTGGCGACGAACCATACTGGCCATAGGACATAAAAATCGGTCGCCATAATTACAAAATAGTGGCACCATTGCACATCGCCACTATCTAACGACGCTCGTTTCGTTAGTTCAGCACTCCGAGAAAATCAACTAAAAGCTTGAAAAGCTTAATTATTGTTAAAAAACTCGGGAGCCACGTCTAAAAATCGCGCGAATGTTACCAATTGTCAGTCACAGATGAGAACCGGTGCTTTAACATCCCGATGTCCGCACTTTTTCGAGTCAAGGCATGATGCTTACAGGGAACTTAGCGACTAGAAGCTCGCACCAGACAAACGACGCGCCAGGTGTTCTTGCCCTGGCGCGTACCCGTGCTGTGGCCGAACACTTCAAAACGCTAATCGCCCAGCATGTGCAGTCCGGTCTGGCACTGGAAGCCGACTCTTTCACTAGTTCATATCAGCCAAACGAATATCACGGCGCCTATCGCGCCATTTTCATCGTCATCGATACTCCGCAAGCACTGGAAGACAATCTGGCGCTGGTGGAGAACCTGCGCACCGAGAACTTGAAGCCAATCATTTGTGCGGTGATTACCGGTCGCGGCGCCCATAACAAGATCAAATACCATCTTGCCGGCGCAGACTTCTGTATCAAGCTCAATACCCTTTCCGAAGAAGGTGGCGAGTTGCTGGGGGATTTCTTCAGCAGTGAAGAATGGCTGCGTGACATTGATCTGATACTGGACCCGACCCGTATCTGCCTCTCCGACACCAGCAAGAAACTGGACATTTCCTTTGCCGAGATGAAGATCCTGGAAGCGTTCTCGCAAACCAGCAATCACATTCTCAGCCATGACGAAATTGCCGGCATCATGGGGCTCAACACGCATTTCTACGACCCTCGCGCGCTGGAAAAATCCATCAGCCGCTTGCGTGGGAAAATCAAGGACGTGTACGGTACGAACGCCATACAGAGCATTCGCGGGTATGGCTACCGTCTGATGAGGGGGTTGATCTCAACCGCCTGAATCAGGGAAATCACCATTGCAGCATACGAGGGAACGTCTGATGCAACGCTTCAACAATCCACGGTCTCACCGCTTTATTTGCAATATCCATCCAATAAAAAGCTGTCAATTGAATGAGCGCTGCAACACTTAAACATAACAATAAATCATTACTCTAAAAGCAGACCCAGTGGAACTTGTCGCGGGCCATAATTGGGCCCAGACCCTGCCTGTCGATTATTCCGAGCGCGTTATAACTCGTCTGCCGATTACCTTTTAGCCAAATTTGGTGCGTTATTCAGGAGAGAGACATGGAAACCAGTACAACCCTCCCAAGAAAATATTTTGTTGTCGTGACCAATAACTCAGCGTCGCAACGTGAACTCGAGAGCATCCTCTCCAGTGAACGTTTCAATTCGTTCGGTACGTCCCGGGCACAAATGTTTGTTGAAGGTGTTGCTTCGCCCTCTTCCACTCCCACGCTCATGGAGTTCACTTACCCACGCGGCACAAGGAAAAGCGTCGCTCGCAGTATTGAACATGATACACAGCGCATATTGGCCACACTCGAATCCGAGTGGCTGGCAGCACAATCGGTGAACTCATTCCAGAACTCGCCGGTAATAGAAGATACCGGTTCCATTGAAGGCAATGTTCCCTGCACAGAAGCCTGGCATCTGGACAATGATCAGGGCGCACTCGTCAAGGAAGGTGTCGAGATCAGCCTTACCGGCCTTGAAACCGCACTGGTCAGAAAGATGCTGCACCATGAAGAACGCGTCGTCAGTCGTGACGAACTGATCCTCAGCATCGGCCGGGAACCGGAACAATATCGCGGGCTGGAAATGTGCCTGAGCCGTCTTCAAGACAAGTTCAAAAGTGCCAGCAATGGTGAACGACTGTTTCGTGCCGTGCGCAATCGTGGTTATTGCCTGATCCAGGAAGTGGTTGCCTAAGCACAGCCTGCACATTCAGTAATCGAAGCAAGTGCAATAACAAAAATAAAAAAGCACTTTGCTTGTTTGAACCTCCTTTTCGCTAATGCCTCCCTCCTCACCCTTCCTACGATAGCAAACACATTATTGTTTGTTCACCCTTTGCCCTTTGACCTTTTCTAACGTTCGATTATTTCCCAATACAATTGATTGGCACTTTGCCATCTTGTTAGAACTCGTCAGACAGCATCTTTCCCAATAACTTAGTCTATTCACTGACGACAGTTCGGCATACCGATGTTGTTCCCTCAAGACACCGGCACCTACAACAAAAACAAGTCTGTTTGACAACTCGGATTTCAACTGTCGAAACCTGAATGGAAGTCTTTTGGGGATATCGCATATGGATCTCACTCTACGTATCAACCGAAACACCGGCCTCAAGGGACTTACCTTCTGGGGCCAATGGGCACTGGCACAGTGCTTTATTGTTTCACTGTTGTTTATATTGGCTGAGCAGCACACGGGGACGGTCGAGTTCTATTACCGGATGTGCACCATGCTGGCCGTGTTGGCTTCGGTTCCGGCCTACACCTTCAGCGGCGCCTACCGAAAACGCGACAACTACCTGACCGGACTGGGACGGCTGCTGATGGGCTGGTCGATGACCATGGCCGGACTGACGTTCATCGCGTTTATCTGCAAGGCCGACGAGCTGTTTTCCCGTCAGGTGATCCTTGACTGGGCGGTGTACGGTTTCCTCGGTCAGGCGCTGCTGTATGCTCCGCTGCACGCGTTTTCGAAGTACTACCAGCGCTCACGCAAAAGCGAGCACAAGACCCTGATCGTCGGCACCGGCGAACTGGCCCTGGGCCTGGCGAAGAAGCTCAGCGAACACGAAAACCTGCCGTTGGTAGGTCTGGTCAGCAACGGCACCCTGCCCGCTCTGGACGCAGACGCTCCACGCGTGGTCGGCGATCAGGAAAACCTTCTGGAGCTGATCAAACGCCACGACATCCGTCGTCTCTACATCACGCTGTCGCTGTCCGAAGCGGCGAAGATCGAGGCGATGTATGTCGATCTGCTGGATGCCAACGTCGACGTGGTCTGGGTGCCGGACCTGAACAGCCTGACGCTGCTCAATCACTCGGTAAAAGTCGTGGACGGCCTGCCGGCGATCTACCTCAATGAAAGTCCGCTGACCAGCCGCCCGACCGCCGCCCTGAGCAAGAGCCTGATGGAGAAAAGTGTCGCGCTGCTGGCCATCATCCTGTTGAGCCCGGTGCTGCTGCTGATCTCTTTGGCGGTGAAGCTCAGCTCGCCAGGCCCGGTGTTCTTCAAGCAGGATCGCCATGGCTGGAACGGCAAGGTGATTCAGGTCTGGAAGTTCCGCTCGATGCGCGTCCACGATGATCGCGACGTCAAGCAGGCCAGCCGTAACGACTCGCGCATCACCGCCGTCGGGCGCTTTATCCGCCGCACGTCGCTGGATGAACTGCCGCAACTGTTCAACGTGTTGCAAGGTCACATGGCGCTCGTCGGCCCGCGCCCGCATGCCGTGGCGCACAACAACTACTACTCGGGGAAAATCCTCGCCTACATGGCCCGCCACCGAATCAAACCGGGCATTACTGGCCTGGCACAGATCAGCGGTTGCCGTGGCGAGACCGACACCCTCGACAAGATGGAAAAGCGTGTCGAGATCGACCTCAAGTACATCAACAACTGGTCGCTGTGGCTGGATGTGAAGATTCTGGTGAAGACGCCGTTTACCCTGCTGTCGAAGGATATTTACTGAGACGCAGAGCTTCACAAGGCAAGACCGCAAGGGGACGAAAGTCCCCTTTTTTGTGGGCCGGATTTGGGGGTTGGACTGGCTGTGGATTTCGGTGAATCGGTCAATATGGATGTCGACAGGGCCGACGCCTTCGCCTGATCACCGCCCGGAACCTGCTTGTTGCCGCAGGCTCGCGGACTTACTCGGTAATCTTCCCGAAGTTGCGATAGAACATGTCGTCTTCACGGCTATCGGTCATGGAGTGCAGCTGGAAGCTGCGGCTGAGCCGCGCACCACCGTCACGGGTCAGCGGCGCCCAGACCAGGTTGGCCCGGCGCATGGTCGACATGCTCATCATTTCGTCGAACGGAATCGACAGATAGATGCCCTTGTCGAAGCTACCCTCGCCGTATTCGGTACTGCCCGCCGTGGTGATGGTCGCCCAGGCACCGAAACGCACGCCGTTGGAAAACTCCCGGGAGATATCCAGCGTGCCACCGAAGTCGCCCGCCAGATAGCGCCCGACGCTGACCGCCGCCAGCGTTTCATAAGGCAGGTCGGTGTAACCGGTGATGTGGCCGGTCAGCACCGAGTAGTCCCGCAGACCGAAACCCTGGTCGAATTCGCGCTGACGCACGTAGTTCAGGTCCGCGCCGATCGCCCAGCGCTCGCCGGTCGGACGGAACAGCACCTCGCCGCCGACACCGGCGAACATCGACTCCAGATAACCGCCGTAGACCATGCCATACAGATCCTTGTCCAGTTGCTCGGCGTGGCTGACCTGAAACAACGGCATGGTGGTGTCGGACGTGGTCAGGTACTGACGCAGGTCCGTACGCACACGCGGCAAGCCGCTGGGGGCGTCGTATTTAAACTTGTCGAAGTTGTTCGTCAGGTTCTGGCTGAGCATGCCGCTCCACCAGGTGTTGCGGTTGAAGCGGAACTCGGCGTCCAGGTCTGCACTGAACTGATAGAGCAAACCATCCGGACCGCCGACGTTCTGCTTGAAGCCCAGACCGGCGCCATAACTGAAGTGCTGCAGCGGCTGGGTGTAGAGCGTCTTCTCATTGTGCGGCATCGCCGGGTTGACCTCGGTGGTGCGGTGCAACGCTTGCAGCGGTTCCTCATTGTTGATCACTTCGCGGAAGGTCTGGCGCGGCACGCTGGTTTCTTCCAGCGGCAGGTCGTAGCGCTTGTTCACCAGGGTGAACCAGTCGATGTCGGCGTTGACGCTGTTGTCCAGCACCCGGCTCGCACGGCCCACCGCTTTGGCCGAATGAAAGTAGCGCTGCTGCTCGCCGTACACGATCAGCTCGGAATCACGCTGGGCGATGCGCTCGACCCGGTAGCCCGCATTCTGTTGCAGGCGCTGCGACACGTTGGCCCAATCGACCTGATCCATCGAGGTGGTCGGCGCCTTCGCCGGCAGCGGCTCCGGAAGCGGATCGAAATTCTTGGCCGGCGCCTTGCGGCTGACAAAGTTGGTGTGGAAGGTAACGCCGAACATCGCCGTGTTGCCCCGCTCCCACGCGGCGCTCACGTCGAGGGAGTCCGTCACCTTGAACACCGCGCCAAGGTTGATCGGCGAGTCCTGCTTGATCACGTTGTCCTTGGGTTCGTGCTTGTAATCGTTGCCTTCGTATTCGAGTTTCAGGCTCAGCCGGTCCCAGGGCGTCTGGTAACTCACGCCGCCGAAGAACGAGGGCTGGCCGCGAAAGTACGAACCGGCATTGACGTCACCGGTGCCTTCCATCGCCGGTCGGGTCTTGAAGCGATCATCGAGATAGCCAAGCGGGTTGTCGATATCGCCGCGATTGCCGATGTAGCCCCAGGCAATGCCGGCACTGAAATCCAGGTTGTCGAAGCGCTTGTTGGCCACCAGGAATTCACTGGCGAACAAACCCGTACCGCCGACGTCTCGGAAGCCCAGAGCGATGTCGGGCGCCCAGTGTGATTCCTCCCAGAGCCGGACTTTGACGTCGACCGCCTTGTCCTTGTAGCTCTGGTTGCCGCTCATCGACTCCGGGCCGTACGGGCGGTTGGTGATGGCGGTGTAGCGAAACGAACCTTCGAGCCAGTCCAGCGGTTGCAACGAAACGCTGTAGCGGCTGTAAGGCTCGGTGCGGTTGGCGTTGACGCTCAACTCACCGGCCGGAGACATGCGTGCGGTGGGCGTCTGCAACAGACCGGTGCCACCGAAATCACCCTGGGTAATACGCGGCTCGGCATGGACCAGGCCGCACGGCAATAACAACACAGCTGCAAAACGCAAATTCAACGAACCACCTCAGCCAACTGCGTGGCAATAAATTCGGCCAACTGCTGATTCAGTTCAGGGACAGGCGGATCCAGATCATCGTTTTTCAACGGCACCAGAATCTTGCTGCCGGCGACGGGGAACTGCCCGCTCTCACGATTCCAGTGAGCAATGCCGACGCGCCGCGTAACACCGTTGGGCTGGATCAGCCACAGGTAATCGGCGTCGGCATCGTCCTCCAGCAGCACGCAGCGGCTGAGGTATTCACGGGCCTCGAGCAACGGCTGATAAGGCAGTCGGCAGGTTCCGGCGACCGCGCCGAGCACTTCGACTTCATCGACCCGTCGCGGGTAGATCAGGCGATCGCCGTCATCCAGGCGAATGTTGCGGGCGAAACCGACTTCCAGCGCCACCGGGTCCAGATCCGCGATCTGGCGCCCGGTGACCGGCATCTGCCGCACGTCCTCGGCCATGCGCACCGCCAACGCTTTTCGACTCGGTCGATCGAACAGATCGGCCATGCGCTGCAACACGTCCAGGTCGAACAGCACGCCGACCTTGAGCCGGGTCTGCTCTTCCAGCAACGACTGTCGAAGCAGCGCACCCGCCAGCCAGTAACCCTCGGCGTTGGGCACAGCCTCGCTGATGACATCGGTCAATCGGCCACCGGGCGGCAACTCCACCGGCCCGGGGTTGGCGACATCGCCGCTGACGGTGACCGCCGCCTGACTTGCGCCGGCGAACAACATCAAACACGCCGACAGAACCCTCAAGCGCTTCATGGCAGATGCCTGCGATCAGGGGTCAGCTGCACGATCTTCACCCGCAGTTGCGAGGTCAGTTGCTGCTCGCTCTGCACAATGAAACCGTCCACCGGATCGACCCAATAACGATTGGTCGCCCGCAGGCCAATGGCCGGGACGTCGATACGCTCATCGACACGCAGCACGGCGTAGTCCTTGTTCAGGATATTCAGGGTTTCCATGGATTTTCGGGTGAAGCGGCTGTTGACGATCAAGCCGACTTCCTGGCCCTTGTAGAGATCGATCCAGCGCTGGCTGGTCTGGCCATCGGTAACGTTTTGCAGGCCGCGCTTGAACGGCGACGCATCGGACAACCGCGTGCCGTCCAGATCGCCCTCCACGCCCAGGCCGATGCTGCGCACCGCAAGACCGTCGCGCAGCAGCAGGACCTGCTTGCCGGACGCCACCCAGAACTGCAGGTCATCGCGCTTGCGCACCAGCGCCAGCACACCGGAACCGGACGGCGTGGTGAGTTTGAGTTGCGGATAATTGACTTCGGCCACCTGGGCCGGCGTTACGTCGATGTCATCCGGACCGACCATCGCCGACTTGAGGTTGGTCACCGAGGCAACCATCAGCGGATTACAGCCACACAGCAACAAGGCCGCCATCAGGCAGACGCCAACATTCAGGATTTTCAAAGTCGGCGGGCCTTATTTGCTGTTGTTGGTGAATTCGCTCCAGTTCTTCGCAGCGGAAGCACCGGTACCGACAATCGATGCCGACGGCACCAACTGGCTGATCAGACGGTTCCAGCGAGTCACGTTGGCAGGCCCTACATAAACGACGTCCTGGGGGCGCACTTCGAAGTGCGTGGCAAGGACCATGGCGGTGGGCGATTCAGCTTCCAGTTGATAGATTTTGGCCGGCTCCACATCGAGGTTTTCCACCCCGCGAATGACGTACACGGCGTTGCCGTTGGCGGTGGTCTGGCTCAAGCCGCCGACCGATCCAAGCACGTCGGAGAGATTCATCGTCGCCGTCTTGAAGCTCAGCGCGCGCGGCTGGTTGACCTCGCCCATCACGTAGATGCGCTTGTTGTCGTTGTACGGCAGATACAGCTTGTCGCCACCCTGGAGGTAGACGTTCTGCAACTCGGAATCCTGTTGATTGAGGGTATCCAGATTCAGCGGATAGACCCGCCCGTTGCGCGTCAGCAACAACCCGGACAGGTCGGCATTGTTGGTGTCGATGCCCGCCGAACCGAGGGCTTCGACCACGCTCAGCGGGTTGGTGGAAATCGCCTGCGGGCCAGCCTTGGCGACCGCACCGGTGACCACGACTTTCTGGCTGGCGAAACGCAGCACGGCGACATCCACTTGCGGCTCGGCGATGAACGCCGACAGCCGTTGTTCGATGTCGTCGCGCAGTTGCTGGATGGTCCGGCCGGCGGCCTGGACTTCCTTGATGTACGGGTAATACAGCGTGCCGTCGGAGCGCACCAGACGGCCGTTGGCGTCGATCTGCTGCTGCGCGCCCGACGGCGCGGTCAGCTCGGGGTGATCCCACACGGTGATGTACAGCACGTCGTTGTTGCCGATGCGGTACTCGGCCGGCGTCGCCAGCAGTTCCGTTGGAACCGACTCGCGCTTCTGCGTGGCCCGGTTCATGGAAATCAGCTTGGGCGTGATCGGAATCAACTCGACCCGGCTGCTTTCACTGGCGCCCTGGCGGGTGATGCCAAAGGTGTTCAGGTGTTGACCGGGGGAAAACATGCAACCTTGCAGAGCGAGACTTGCCAGCATTAAAAGAGAAAAACTACGAGTCATAATGGCACTACGCTATTCAAGGGCGAATCCAAAACAAAGTCACCCGACTTTCGTCGGGCGACCCTGTACTGCACCAACAGTTACTTCAGTTAGTTGTGCGTGCCGGTTGTACCCGTGGTACCGGTGGTACCCGTTGTACCGCCGTTGGCACTTCCACCACTGTTGGACGCCGCTACGGCACTGGCAACCATTGCAGTACTGGCAGCAGGCGCTGTAGAAGCCGCGACACTGCCAGATACATTGGTCACCGCAGTAAGCGGTGCTTCAGCTGCGGATGCCCAGTTGCTCAACATCGTCAACAAGGCAATCGCCATCACTTTTTTCATATCAACTCCTTTCTAACATTGCACCGGTACATCGGGTGTTCCGTTAGAGGTGGTAGAGTTCAAGTCGCAAAAAGCGCGAACAAGATCCGTCGTTCTTTCACAGTCATACGCAACTGATAAAAGTCGAACGGCAGGTTTATATCTACGGACTTGCAAAAGGCATTGCCAGTGTAATTTCCCGACGATATCTAACAACCTGACCGAAAATAACATCGGACTAAAAGGCCATCATTCCAGATAGCCTCTGGGGTGATTCGATTGCCATCGCCAGCTATCGGCGACCATGTCCTGCAAGTTGCGGGTGGCTTTCCAGCCCAGTTCTTTTTCCGCTTTGGAAGCGTCGGCCCAACTCTCGGCAATATCCCCCGAACGCCGTGGCATCACCCGAAAAGGCACGGGTTTTCCACATGCCTGCTCGAAGGCCCGCAGCACTTGCATCACGCTGTAACCGGCGCCGGTGCCGAGGTTCCAGGTGTGAATGCCGGTACGCCCGTCGATGGCCTGCAACGCTTTCAGGTGCCCGTCTGCCAGATCCACGACATGGATGTAATCACGCACGCCGGTGCCGTCGACCGTGGGGTAGTCGTTGCCGAAGATCGATAACTCTTGCAGGCTGCCGACCGCTACGCGACTGATGTAAGGCACCAGGTTATTGGGGATGCCACTCGGATCTTCGCCCATGTGGCCGCTGTCGTGGGCGCCGATCGGGTTGAAGTAGCGCAGCAGCGCGATGCTCCAGCGCGGCTCGGCCAGGGCCAGGTCGCGCAGCACGTTTTCGACGATCAGCTTGGACTGGCCATAGGGGTTGGTGGGGATGCCGGTGGGGAAATCCTCGCGGATCGGCATCTGCTCAGGCTCGCCATAGACCGTGGCCGAAGAGCTGAACACCAGACGGAAAACCCCCGCCGCCGCCATCGCCTGACACAGCGTGATGCTGCCACTGACGTTGGTTTCGTAATACTCGAGCGGCTTGCGTACGCTTTCGCCCACGGCCTTGAGCCCGGCAAAGTGCAGCACGGCGTCGATCGAGTGCTGCTGGAATATCCGGTCCAGCAACGCCCGGTCACACACATCGCCGCGAATCATCAGCGCACTTTTACCGCAAATGGCTTCTATCGCATGCAATGCCGCATCGCTGCTGTTGCAAAGATTATCCAGAACGACAACTTCATGACCTGCTTCAAGCAATGCGAGTGTGGTGTGCGAGCCAATATATCCGGCGCCACCGGTTACCAGAATCTTCATAGCGCGGTCCGTAGTGGGAGAATGCCTGCCAACGTGTCAAGCCTCATTTGTTTAATGTGTGTCTTGCTTCACACAAACAAGGCGACAACAATCCAGGACAAAAACAGTTCCATCGCTGGCCAACAATATTTTTAAAGGCCAAACTGTATTGCCCGGTACTTATTAGCACTCCCGCACTTTCACCACTATCGACAGATACCGACTAAAAATAACTGTTATTTATCAAGTCGACATCTAATAACATTATCCTCTTTTACACTAAGCTAACATTGTCACTGACAACCTGACTCAGGTATTAAAGTACAGCTTCATCAACTTGCAACTTTCTTTATTGCAATGTAACCGATGGCTGTATGCCATGAATGTCCAGGAAACTTCTATGATTCGTAAATGTTTGTTCCCCGCGGCCGGCTACGGCACGCGTTTCTTGCCGGCCACCAAAGCCATGCCAAAAGAGATGCTGCCGATCGTCAACAAGCCGTTGATCGAATACGCCGTTGAAGAAGCACGGGACGCCGGCCTGCAGCACATGGCAATCGTCACTGGCCGGGGCAAGCGTGCACTGGAAGACCATTTCGACATCAGCTACGAACTCGAACACCAGATTCGCGGCACCGAAAAAGAGAAGTTCCTGGCCGGCACTCGCGAGCTTATCGACACCTGCACCTTCTCCTACACCCGTCAGGTGGAAATGAAAGGTCTGGGCCACGCGATTCTCAGCGGCCGCCCGTTGATCGGCGACGAGCCCTTCGCCGTGGTCCTGGCCGACGACCTGTGCCTGAACCTGGAAGGTGACGGCGTACTCACGCAGATGATCCAGCTCTACAAGAAATTCCGCTGCTCGATCGTGGCCATCCAGGAAGTCCCGCGGGACCAGACCCACAAGTACGGTGTGATTGCCGGCGAGGCGATTTCCGAGGGCATCTACCGGGTCAACCACATGGTGGAAAAACCCGCGCCGCAGGACGCTCCGTCCAACCTGGCGATCATTGGCCGCTACATCCTGACGCCCGACATCTTCGACCTGATCGCCGACACCGAGCCCGGCAAGGGCGGGGAAATCCAGATCACCGACGCCCTGATGAAACAGGCGCAGAACGGTTGCGTGCTGGCCTACAGATTCAAGGGCCTGCGCTTTGACTGCGGTGACGCCGAGGGTTACCTGCAGGCGACCAACTTCTGCTACGAAAACGTCTACCTCAAAGGCCGCTGACAGGCGCCCGCGCATCTCCGACGAGGCAACCATGAACATTGCACAACATTCGACAGACATTGAACGGGAGGTGGACAGCCTCGGGGTGATGAGCTGGCTGTCTCGTCACCAGCCGTTGCCCAGCGCCAATGAATCCTGGCTCGGGACCATCCTGCTGGTGGAGCGGATCGGCATGTTTCCATCGTCCGGGGACATTCGCCGACCGCTGCGCGATCCCTATCCCCTGCTCGCCCATCTGAAACGGATTTACAGCGAACAGGCGCTGGAGGTCGATGACCGCGACGGCCTGAAAGTGATTTTCAGCGACTGGCGATTCCGCGTGCGCCTCTGCTGCAACGAACCGGCGATCATCATCAATGTGGAAACCCGTTGCCTGACGCAATTGATGCCGCAAAAGACAGCGGAGCTTTTGGGTCAGCTCGAAGGTTTCGACAAGGACTGAGACCTACCGTGAGGCGGCGCCGCAAGCCTCCTGCGGCGTTGCCCCGTGGTTGCCGCCGACGATCATCCGATAGAAGTAATCGGCAATCACCTTCCCGCCCGTGGCCGGCACCGGATGAATTCTGTCCGGGCCGATCATCGCCGCCGCATAACGTTTGACGTCCGTACCGAACGCGCATTGCAGGTTGGCGTAACCCAGATGCTGCTCGCGGGCCCAGGGCTCCAGCACTTGCGCATACGCCGACATCGGATAAGCACTGGAACGCGTGGTGTCCTGGCGCATGATCAGGTTGACGCTCGCTGCCGGCTGAATCTCGCGGATCATTGCGACCAGCCCCTGGACATTCTTCAGGTACTGCTCGGGCTTCACACCAAAACCCTGGTCGTTGCCACCGAGCATGATCAGGTAGATATCCGCCGGAATCTTCGACACCACCGCTTTCCACTGCGCCTGCCACTGACCATCGGCATGATAGAAATCACCGGACGCTGCCCCCGACGCGGCCAGTTTCGACACCCGCAAACCGGCCTGGTCGTTGCTCATCCACAGGCCGAACAGGGTGGGCGCACCTTTCACCACTTCCAGCCTGAACGACCAGTCCGTGGCAGCGGACGTGCCCGGTAACGGGACTTCCTGAACGCCCGCGCCGGTGAGATTCAGCGGCTGCCAGTTCGCCGAGGGCGACCAGCGATAGCGAAGTTCACTGGATTCGCCATCCCCCAGATAAAGTAACTTTGCCTGGGTGACGGCAGTGTTTATCGCTTCGCTCGGATGCGCATCGACCTGCAGCCATGCACCGGGCCGTCCCGTCTCCGTGCGGCTGTCGGGACTGGGCTGTCCGAGGCCGGACACCCGCCAGTCGCCGCCGAAGTATTTTTCGCTGCTGCGGGTGTATTTGAAATGGCTGCCGCCCAACGCCGCGCCGTGGTTGAAACCGACGTAACCGGGACCGGCAAAACCGACCTCCCCGACCAGCCGCTGCACCAGTTTGTTCAGATAGAAATCCTGCCCGGCGCTGTAGCTGTCGCCGATCACCGAGACCGACAACACCTTCCCGGCCTTGCCTTCGCGCCACTGGGCAAACCGCTGGCGGGCGTCACCGACTTCGACCACCGACACCGCGACCGGCGCTGCGTCATCTACTGCAACCATCAAGCGCTTCCTTTAGCCGAGACCTGCACCGGGGAGACATCCGCCAGCGGTTTTTTCGCCGCTGCGCGCTCGCCCAAAAACAGCACCGAAGTGAAGTTGAACCGACTGAAGATCGTCGACAGCAGCACCGGCCCGAGCAAGCCGCACGCCACGCCACAGAACACCAGCACGCTTTCGTCCTTGATGCCCAGACGTCCGAGCACCGAGCGCGATGTCGCGGCGAACAACACATGAAACAGGAAAATCGCGTAAGAGTAACCACCGAGCCAGGTCAGCGCCTTCGAACGCATGTCGCTCGACAGCAGCGCAAAGCAGGACACACAACCCACCGTCAGGCCGATCAGGCTGCGACGATCGATGATCAGCTCGCGATCCAGCGCCGCGATGTACAACAGCGTCACGGAAATCAGCATGAACACCAACGGGCCGAGCACTTTGAATCGCTGCTTCAGCGTGCTGACATTTTCCTGGCCGATCATCCCGGCCACAAAGAACGGCAACAGATAAGTCGCACCGTTGATGCCGAACGCATCGAACTTGAACGGCGGCAGCAGAAACACCGCGGCGGAGAACGCGAACAGCAGGTACAGACGCGTCGCCGAACGCAGCCAACCACGCCATTCCAGCAGGCCCACAAACATGAAGATGATGAACACCGCCTGCAGGAACCAGAAGTGGTTCACCGGTACATAAAACGCCAGCAAGGCATCGATCACGCTGACGTCCTTGTTCACACCGGGGCCTACCGCCTGCAACACCGAGAACGGCACACCCACGCAAAACAGCGGCGCGATCAAGCGCCGCACCTTGCCGGTGAAGAACGCCGAAAAGTCATTGCCGCGAATCTTGTAGATGGAATAGATGTAGCCCGAGATGAAGGTGAACAGCGGCATGCGCACGTACACCATCGAATCGGCGATCACCCGGAACGGTGAGCCGATATCGATCTTCAAACCGCCGCCCAGCGGACCGATCACGTGATAGAGCACCAGCAGCAGGCACGCCAGGCCGCGCAGGGTTTCGATCTCCAGGGACTTTTTCTTGCTCGACATAAAGCACCCGCCTCAATTCAGAATTCTGGATTCGACCCGCACCGGTTTGTTCGCCCGCAGCATCAACCCCAGGCCCACGAACAACACCGGCACCACCATGGAAAAGTGCCGGGCGAACGAGCCGAAGTCCGGTTCGAACAAGCCCTGAACCAGCAGAAACGCCAAGGGAATCGCGATCAGCTCCTTGGGTTTGGTCTGGATCGGCGCGCCTTTGTAATCGGTCGAGGTAATCACTTTGAACAGCAGCAACGCGGTCATGATCATCAACGCCACGAAGATCACCTGACCCGGCCCGGACAGCAGGATCAGCTCCACGGGGAACGACAAGCGGAAGAAGATGATCATCGAGTCCAGTGCCTGCGAAACAAAGTCGCTGCCACTGAGCCATGACACGATCAGCGATTTGGAACCCTCCTCGCCCGCGGTGCGCAGTTCGTTGTTGCTGGCGCGAATCGACGACACCGGAAAGCCCAACGCCAGTTGAATCGCCATGGCTACCGCCAGATAAAACAGGAACAGCATCAGAAAGAAGGTCGTGCGCGACACATACTTCTTCATCACGCAGACGCCGACCCAGGACAGGGAAAACAGAATCCAGTAGGGCCGGATCAGCACGCCGTAGATCACCGCCGACAGGAAAAATCCGCCGCGATACTTGCGCGACAGCGAGCTGAACAGAATGCTCAGCACCGCCACCGACACGATGATTTCCTTGGTCAGGTTCTCCAGGAAGAACGAGCGCACCACACCCCACAGGCAAAGAGTCCCGAAAATCGCCAGCGGCATGCGCCGGAACACCACCACCGGAATCGCCGTGAGGAAAAAATTGCAGAACATTCCGTAGGCCCAGGCGTTGGTCAGGTTGATCCCGGTGGGCCGCAGCAGGAACGCCGAACACTCGTAGGACGAGCGATCCGGCGAGAACGGATTCCAGAAATTGCAATTGTCGGCCCGGGCATAGGACGACCACAGGGTCATCGCATCCGGCCCCGGATCCCGGGGGACCAGCAGCGGCATGGCCACTGACAGAAACAGCCCGGTGAACAGGATCAGGAACGACAGTGACGAGTCGAGTTTCTTGCCGCGAAACTCGATGCACGGCAGTTTCAGGCCCATGACACGACAGCCTTTTTTGCTCGCGTCGCACGAGTCAGCAGCGCGATCACGGCGAGCTGCACGATGATTGCGAAGACGTTGCCCCAGGCTGCGCCATAGATAGACCAGTGCTTGATCAACACATAGCTGACCGGCACCGAAATCAGCAGGCAAATGGCCGAGCTGGCGAGGGATACCCGGCTGTTTTTCGACGCGATCAACCCGCCCCAGACGATGTCGCCGATGGCACGCAGGGCGAAGGAAAAGGTCAGCACGCCAAGAATCCCGTTGTCCGGACGCGGCACCGCTGCGCCGACGTAATCGAGCACGATATTGAAGAACAGATAAATCGCCACCGCGACCGCCGCCGACACCACCAGCGAACGCGCGACCCATTTGTTCACGAACAACTGCTTGACGGTGAACGGTTGCTGATCGGCCTGGTAACGCTTGGCGAGCACAGGGATACCGACCACCGCCACCACCGCATAGGACAACGCCTGCAAGGTGTTGGCCGCCGACCACGCGTACACGTATTTACCGAGACTGGCGTAGGGTTCGAGGTCGATGATCAGAAAGCGCTCGGCGTACTGACTCAGCGCGATCAGGCCGGTGCCCAGGTAGAACGGCAACCCGGCTTTCCAAACGGCCGCCGTCGCCAGCGTACCCTCTTCGCGCCCACGATGGACGCTCACCACGATCAGGTAACCGGCGACGATCACCAGCACGTTGGCGATGACCCACAACCACAGCACGCTGGCAATTGCGGACACCCGGCCGAGCATCATTCCGCCCACGGCCAGCAGTGCCCAGAGGCCGGTCTTGACGAAGAACAGCAGCGCCCCCGCCGTGGCTTTCTGCGCGGAAAACACGAACGAGTTGATCTCGAACGACAGGTGCTCGGTCAGCAGTACCAGCGTCACGCAGGCGATCAATGCCGCCGTCGCTTCGACCTGCTGGAACAGTGAGTAGATCAGCACCGTCACCACCGACAACATCAGACCCACGGCCAGGTACAGCAGCAGAACCTTGTCGACGACTCGCTTCGAACTGCCGCCGACGCTGATCAGCCGGTTGATTTCGGAACTGAAACCGACGCTGTAGAACTTCGACGCGATCAACGATGCGGCGACTACCACGCCATAAAAACCCAGCGCCTCGTACCCGAGGTAATGGGTGATGGCGAGCACCAGCAGAAACTTCGCGCCCAGTGCTCCGCCCCGCAGCAACAAGCGGAATATCATCGAATGACGCCCTTGATGATGTCGTCCATGGCCACGGTTTTCGCTTCGATCTCGCGGCAGGTATCGGTCAGGCGCTTGCCGAAATTCGACAGTGCGTTCGGTGCGTAGACCGTGTCGATGATGGTGTCGACATTGATGTCACCCCCGTTGATGACCCAGTCCTCGACGCCCATGTCCTGATAGGCGCCGAAGCCTTTGCGTTCGTAGCTGATGTGGTACGCCGGCACACCCGAGAGCAGCGATTCGATCGCCCCGTGCAGGCGCACGGAAATCACCAGGTCCGGTTGGTATTTGGCCAGCGTCGCTTTCAACGGCAGCAGGTCTTCGGTGATACCCAGTTCGCGATAGAACGCGCCGTCATCGTTGCCGCGTACAGCGCTCTGCACCGCGCAGACCACTTTGCTTTTGTTCTTCAAACGCTGCAGCAGCACCTTCAGATTGGCCACGTAGGCGAGCTTCTTTTCCTTGCTCCACGCCGGTGGCTTGCGCAGCACCACGCACACGGTGGCCGGTGTCGAAGCGCAGCGGGTGAACTTGGGTTGCTGCAGGATTTTGCCGGCCAGGGCCTGCACCGCAAGGTCCGGTGCGCGGTAGACATTCTCGCAAGCATCGAACAGCGCCGAGGAGCGGTTGTCGCGCACGAACACCGCATCGGCGCTGGCGTAGTGGCCGACGATCTTGTCGCTGTCGCCGTGAAACGGGCCGATGCTTTGCGGCAGATACACCGAGGGGATCTTGCTGAGAATCGCGGTTTCCAGCTGCTTGGCATGTCCCAGTTTCAGCTTGATGTGCTCGAAGGCGCTTTTGGAGCGCATGTAGCCGCCACCGACGCCGACGATCAGATCGGTTTTCTTCAACAGATCCGCCAGGCCGGCGTAGGAGCGGTTGAGAAACACCGCCTGCTTGACCCGGCCCAGCCCCTTGGCGGCCATGACCGGCGCATCGAAGCGCGGGTGCGGCAGGTATTTGAAAGAGTCCGGATCGGAGGCCACGACATTGATCCTGGTGTCCTCGCCAAAGTTGCGCTGCACCAGCGCGATGGCCAGATCGACCAGCAGACCATCACCGGAATTGGACGCACTGTAGCCATGCAAAATCGTTACGTTCATGAGCGGAGTTCTACTTAACAAGAGGGAGCGGAATACAGGTCGTAGGTCTGGCGGATCATCAACGCGGCGCTGAAACGCTCGCGGACGATGCGCCGACCTTCGATGCCCAGGGCCGACAACGCAGGCTTCTGGATTTTCTTCAGGCGATCGGCCAGCGCCTGGTGGTCACCGGCGGGGAACACGTAGCCGGACACGCCATGGGTGACCAGTTCGGGCAACGACGTGCAGTCGCTGGCGATTACCGGCAGGCCCAGCGCCATGCCTTCCAGCGGCACCATGGCAAAGCCTTCCCAGCGACTGGGGACGATCAGCGCATCGGCTTTCTGATACAGCGCGTGTACCTCGGTCGGCGTCACCCAGGGCAGGTATTCCACCCCGTCCAGCGGCGGACACTCGACGACATCCTCGTTCACCGCGCTGCCCACCACCGTCAGTTTCAGGTCGCTGCGCTTTGCTTCGGTGTACGCCTTGAGCAACACGTCGAAGCCTTTCTGGTAATCGAGGCGACCGACGAACAGCAGATGAATCGGTGCCGGATTGTCGATCTTGCGTTCGTCATCCTTGTGATCGATGCCGTTGTAGATCAGCGTCATGCGCTGGCGCTCGATGCCAAACTTCGCGGCCTTGTCCAGTTCGAACTGGCTGACGCAGATGATCTTGTCCGTGACCTTCTGCAGCACCCGCTCGATCCACGCATAAGCTTTCTGCTTGATCGGCGAGCTTTCCATCAGGAACGAAAACGCATGGGGGCAGTAGACGATTTTCGGCTTGCGCCACGGTCGCAGGAGCACGGAGACGCAACGGCCGATGACCCCGGAAAAGGTACTGTGCAGATGCACCACATCGGGTTTTTCCTTGAGCAGGACCCGCGCCAGTTGCCAGGAAAAACGCAGCAGCGACGGCACATTCCGCCCGCTTCGGGCGAAGGTGCGGATCTGCTGTTCATCGATGCCGTGCAGTTCTTTCTTCTGGTCGAGCGGGACCAGATACACCAGCTCATAGCGCCCGTCTTCCGGAGCCGCCGAAATCGTGCGGATGACCGTCGCCACCCCGCCTTTGATCGTTTCCGCCACGTGCAGTATTTTTTTCACAACCCACCCACTTTCATGCCTGTAAGGACCGTCGCTGAGATTCAGGACTGGTCGGACGCGTATTCGTAGTTGTAATAGCTGCCGTTGCCGTAATAGCTGGCCGCACGCTTCTCCACGCCGTTGAACACCGCGCCCTTCAACTCGATGCCGTTCTGGGCGAAGCGGCGAATGGTCAGTTCGATCTCTTTGGCCGGGTTCACCCCGAAGCGCGCGACGATCAGGCTGATGCCCGCCTCGCGGCCGACAATCGCCGCATCGGTCACCGCCAACAGCGGCGGCGTGTCGATGATCACCACGTCGTAGCGCTCGCTGAGTTCTGCCAGCAGTTCGCGGAAGTTCGCGTGCATCAGCAATTCGGAAGGGTTGGGCGGAACCTGGCCACGGCTGATGAAGTGCAGGTTGTCGACCTCGACCTTGTTGATCGCCTGCTCCAGGGTGCAGCGCTTGACCAGCAGATCCGACAGGCCGTTGGTGATCGGCGTGTTCAGGCTCTTGTGCAGATGCCCCTTGCGCATGTCGGCATCGATCAGCACCACACGCTGGCCGCTCTGGGCCATGACCGCCGCGAGGTTGGAAGACACGAACGTTTTGCCGACCTGCGGGCTCGGGCCGGAAATCATGATGCGGTTGTTGGTCGAATCCAGCGCCGCGAAATGCAGGCAGGTGCGCAGGCTGCGGATCGACTCGATGGACAGGTCCGTCGGGTTGCGCAGAGCCAGCAGATAGGCCGGTGTATCCGTCGTGACTTTGGCGCGGACTTTCTTGGTGTCCTCTTCCTGTTGCAGGGCGCTGTAGGGAATCGACGCGTAGACCGGCAAGCCGAGCTGCTCGATGGCTTCCGGACCTTCCAGGCCCTTGCTCAGCGACTTGCGCAACAGCACCAGGGCCACGCCGACAAAGGCGCCGAGGAAGGTGGCGATCAGCACGATCAGGGCTTTTTTCGGTTTGACCGGGCTGGTCAGATCGACATCCGCCGTATCCACCAGACGCACGTTACCCACGGCGCCGGCGCGAATGATGTCCAGCTCCTGGGATTTGTTCAGCAACTGGGTGTAGATCTGCGAAGCGACTTCGACATCGCGGGTCAGGTTCAGCAATTCCTGTTGCGTGGCCGGCAGGTCCTGGACCTTGCCCTCCAGCGACCGCTGTTGCTGGGTCAATTCACCGATCTGAGTCATCAACGCGCGATAGGCGGGGTGCTGCTTGGTGAACTTGCGATCCATCTCCGCCTGTTGCAGTTTCAGCTCGGAAATCCGCGTTTCGAGCGCGACGGACTGACCGAGCACCGATTGGGTTTCCAGGGAGATGTTCACGGTTTTGCCGTGGGTCTGGTAGACATTGAGCGCATCACTGGCCTTGGTCAGATCGCGTTTGACCTGGGGCAACTGACTTTGCAGGAAGGCCAGGCTCTGCGCCGCTTCGGCCGAGGTACGGCGTACGTTCTGGTCCACGTACAGCGAGGCGATCTTGTTGAGGATCTTCACCGCCTCGGCGGCATCGCTGCTGGCCAGGGCCAGACGGATGATCCCCGACTCCTTGCCTTGCTCGGAAATATCCAGCGCGTCCTGATAACCCTGAATGGTCACGATTCGTGGGTAGCGCACCACTTCGAAACGGGTGCCGGAGTTGGCCTGCAAATGCGTGATCTGCCCTTCTACCCCATCCTGCGCGAAGGGTTCGCCGGCCACCCCTTCGATCAGCAGGTTGTCGTTGTCGTCGAACAACTGGAAGTGCTGTTGCTCGCCGGCAATCAGGCTGAGTTTCTTGCCCAGCAGTTCTTTAGGAAGATCGAGCCGGGCAAACTCCAGGCGCTCACCGCCCCACGCGTAGCTGCTCAGCCCGAAACGTGGCGGCGCGACGCTGAGTTCGGTTTCACCGCGATAGCGGCGGGAGAGAAAGCCGCCAATCAGCGGAAAGGTGTTGGGGGTGACGTCGATGTCCAGCCGCAGATCATCGACGGTCTTGCCGATCACTGCGCGGGATTTGATGATGCCGATCTCGGTCACCGACGGCGACTGGCCGCCGAGCATGCTGTTGAGATCGGAGAAGCCGAGCATGTCGTTCTTTTTCGGTTCGACCTGCACCAACGCGTTGGCCAGATACACCGGCGTGGCCAAAATCGCATAGGCAACGCCGGTCATCATGAACGCACCGGTCAATGCGCCGATCAGCCATTTCTGATCGATCAGGCTGCCGAATATGCCGAGTAGATCAATACTGTCTTGATCGTTTTCACGGGTGCCGATTACTGACGGTAACTGCATAAGTCTTTCTTACCATTCACTGATCTGAAGAATATTCATCAACGCGCCAAGCGTTGCGCCCATGAGCTGACAGCAGCTTCAATCAATGCATGGGCATGAATAAACGCGGCCTGCCCTTGACGATACGGATCCTGTATTTCTCGCTCGCTTTGCCATTTGCCAAGAAGAAACACTTTGCCCCTGGCGTGAGAGGCAATCTTCAGTACTTGTTTTACATGCTCTTTTTCCATGACCAGAATCAGATCCGACTCATTGACGATGTCGGCGGTCAGTTGCCGGGCCTTGAACCCTTCGGCACTGTGCCCACGGTCTTCCAGAACCTGGCGCGCGGTCGACTCCATGCCTTCGCCGACCCGCGCAGACAGGCCTGCGGAGGTCACGCTGATTGCCGAGGGTGTCAGTGCATTGCGCAACAGAAGTTCCGCTGTCGGACTTCGGCAGATATTGCCTACGCAAACGACAAGAATCTTTTTGAACAAGGTTTACTTTCCCGTGTAATGTCAATCGGCCAACATGCCCTGCAAATTCGAATGAACCCGCAAGACCTTCCTTCACTCGGAAATAGATTCACCCGTTAATACCGATGCATTAAGTACCACGGCCTCTAAAAGTCCCCCAACCAGAATTACCGGACTAAAAATAACTGTGATTTTCAGGCGAAAGTTTTCCGACAAAAAATAACATTCGTGCACTTCGCGCCCTATTCGTCATCGAAATACAGGCAACGAGATAACTATTGGCTAGATGTCATTCTCATCAGGAGAGCAGACATGAAATCAGCACATTTCAAACATCTTGGTGCCGCCGCCCTGTTGATGCTCAGTGCTACCGCGCAGGTTCACGCCAGCGCGCTGTTCCCGTCACTGCCCGTCAGAACCATCGGCGTTCAGGTCAAGATCCAGAACTTCACCCCGACCGACGCCGAGCAGATCAAAGCGGCCGGATTCAGTTTCGTGCGCTTCGGCGTCTGGAGCGACAGCCTCGGCGCCAAGGCCTATCAGAAACAGATCAGCGATGCGTTCGCGGCGGCACGATCCGCCGGCTTGCCGGTCTTGATGACCGTGCGCGCCACTAAACCGTTGACCGGAGACCTGGCAACCGCCGGTGAAGCCTTCGCCAACGCGGTGACCGGGCTTGAGCAAGCCTGGAGCGGGCAACTGGTGGGGATCGAAATCTGGAATGAGCCGGATCTCGACACCTACTGGCCCACCGGAAACTTCAAAAACACCTTCGTGCCGTTCATGACGGCCATGTGCAAGACGCTGCAGGGCAAACCGCAATCGACGCCCCTGGTGGGATTCGGTTTCGCCCGCCCGCCGACGGCAGGCTCTGCTTCGACCGTGGCACTCAACAGCATTCTCGGCACTTATCCGCAGTGCCTGGATGCGATTTCCTATCACCCTTACGGCATGACCGCGACGCAGATCAGTAACGCGCAAACCTTCATCCAGCAAAACTTCCATTTGCCGGGCGTCATCAGTGAATGGGGCATTTCGGCACTCGCCTCCAACGGCGGGCCGGAAGGGCAAGCGAGTAAAATCGGCGCGTTCATCGCCGATGTTAAAAGACTCAGCATTCCGCTGACGTCGATTTACGAATGGAAGAACAGCGAGTCGGGCAGTAACGACCGGGAGAAGAATTTCGGCCTGCTGACCTCCGACGGACAGTCGAAACCGGCACAAACGGCGGCCTCGACCCAGCTCAACGCCGAATAGTCGCTGCGCAACGGGTCAGTTGCTTTGAACCTGTGGTCCTTTTTGGCATCGTATTGATCGATACCGCGCCCCGCCCATTCAAACAGCCGTTTTCAGGTTGTTGCTCGCGGGGCTATCGATACACCCACATGCCCTTGAGTGGCTGTCAGCGCTCGGGTAATGTCTTCAGACCCATAGGACAGAGCACGCTCATGACTTCCAAGCTGGAACAACTCAAACAGTTCACCACCGTGGTTGCCGACACCGGCGACTTCGAAGCGATTGCCCGGGTCAAGCCGGTCGACGCCACCACCAACCCTTCCCTGCTGCTCAAGGCGGCAGCCATTCCGGCCTACGCCGAGCTGCTGAACGCCGCCGTTAGCGACTGCAAGGGCGATGTCGGCCTGGCCAGCGACCGTTTCGGCGTCGCGGTCGGCCAGGAAATCCTCAAGGTGATCCCGGGCCGTATCTCCACTGAGGTGGATGCACGCCTGTCGTTCGACAAGGACGCGATGCTCAAGCGTGCGCACCGTCTGATCGAGCTGTACGACAAGGCCGGCGTCGGTCGCGACCGCGTGCTGATCAAGATCGCTTCGACCTGGGAAGGCATCCGCGCCGCCGAAGTGCTCGAGAAGGAAGGCATCCAGACCAACCTGACCCTGCTGTTCTCCTTCGCTCAGGCCGCTGCTTGCGCCGACGCCGGCGTGTTCCTGATCTCGCCGTTCGTGGGCCGTATCTACGACTGGTACAAGAAGGCCAACGGCAACGACTACACCGGCGCCGACGATCCGGGCGTGCAGTCCGTGACGCGCATCTACAACTACTACAAGGCCAATGACTACAAGACCGTGGTCATGGGTGCGAGCTTCCGCAACCTCAATCAGATCGAGCAACTGGCCGGCTGCGACCGCCTGACCATCAGCCCGGACCTGATCGACAAACTGGCGGCAGACACCGGCAAACTGGAGCGAAAACTGGCCCCGGGCCACGCTGGCGAAGCTCGTCTGAGCCTCAACGAATCGCAATTCCGCTGGTTGTCCAACGAAGACGCGATGGCCACCGAGAAACTGGCTGAAGGCATCCGTCAGTTTGCCCGTGACCAGGAAAAGCTCGAGGCGTTGTTGCAAGCCAAGCTGTAATGGGCTGACGGCAAACGCAAAAAGGGCGAACCCTCACAGGTTCGCCCTTTTTTGTGCCTGATGGCTGGGGAATCAATGCCTTTCGAGGGCATTCACCAGATCATGGAAAGCTTCGCGATTGGAGTCGTTCAGGCCCATGAGGATCTTGTGCGCTTCGAGCACCTTGATCCGCACGACTTCCTCCGACTGATCCTGATCCGGCAGGTCATCGAGGCATTCCGGGCAAGGCACGGGATGGTTGACGATATTGAACACCTGCTCGAAACCCATCGATTGAAGCAGACGGGTGATGTCGTCATGGGTGGTGACCACGGTCGGCAGCAGGCCGACCTTCTGCCGCGACAGGATCGACAGCTTGGCCAGCAGGCCCAGCGTGGTGCTGTCGATGCTGCGGGTTTCGGTCAAATCGATCACGATCGCGTTGAAATTCAGCGCGGTGAAGATTTTTTCAATAGTCGCATCCAACGCCGAACACAGGGTCAGGCGAACTTCACCGACGAACTTCAGGACAAAGGTGCCGTCCTGCTCGGCGAACTGGATTCTACCGGTACTCATTAAAGATTCCTGCTCAACACCAACAGGGCGATATCATCCGGCATCTCCCCTAGCGTGGCCAATCCAAAAACCTGCCGCAGGCCATCCAGGCTGCCGCCCGCCGACTTGACCCGTTCGGGCAAGGCGGCTTCTTTTTCTTTGAGTGTGGGTTCTGGCAAAAGATCCAGAATGCCATCAGACATCAGCGTCAGGCTGAACGTCGGTGGCAGCTCGAGCACGTGGTCTTCGTAGGTGGCTTCGTTGAAAAGCCCCACGGGCAGACCGCGCCCCTCGAGGTAGCGAACACTGTCAGGCGTGTACAACACAGGCAACGGCAGATGGCCGCCGATGCTATAGGTCAACAAACCGGTCTCCTCGTCGATGACTCCACCGACCATTGTGACGTGTTTACCCAGCTTACAACTGATCAGCCCCCGGTTGATATGACCAAGGACTTCCGAAGGCTTGAATTCCGGCAAGGTGCCGCTGCGCCTGGACTCGAACAGCAAGCGCGTGGTCATGAACTTCAGCAGCACGGTGACGAACGCCGAAGAGGCGCCATGGCCTGAAACGTCCGCCAGATAGAACGCGACCCGGCGTTCGTCCACCCGGAAATAGTCGACAAAATCACCCGACAGGTACAACGACGGAATGATCTGGTGGGCGAACTTGAACGTGTCGATGGTCCAGGGGCTTTCCGGCAGCATGTTCATCTGCACCTGGCGACCGGCGTTCTGGTCTTCCTGAAGCAGGTTCAGGCTGGCTTCGAGCTCGCGATTGGCCTTCTCCAGCTTCTCGCGGTAGCGCTGGTTTTCCAGCAGCAGGCGCGCACGATCCAGAGCCCGGCGTACGGAGTGCTCGAGCACCGCCAGATCTTCGAGAGGCTTGATCAGGTAATCCGCCGCGCCCAGGCGCAGAGCCTCGACCGCGTCGTTCATCACGCCGGCACCGGAAACCACGATCACCGGTGTCTGCGGGGATCGCTCGGTGACCTGACGGATAAGTTCGAGACCGCCCATCTGCGGCATGCGCAGATCGCAGATGACGAGGTCGGGCTTGTCTTGCTCGAATACCTGAAGACCCTGCTGACCGTTACTGGCCTGCAAGACGCTGAAACCACTGTCTTCCAAATAGGCCGCGAGGCTCGCGCGCACTACTTCGTCATCATCGATTATCAGCAGCGTGGCACTGGTTTTTGGCATGTGGGCAAACGGCGCCAGAATTAGGTTGGCGTAGCAGGCGGGGCAACGGCCCGGCGCAGACTACTGGATTCGCTTTCTAGCCTCTCTGCTGCACCGCTTCGGAGCGTTTGCCCCGCACACGGATGCACCAGAGGTGCCCTTCTAAGGCGCAGACGGTACTCCCATCCTTCGAGCGTTTCAAGCATGCGCGGATCGTCACTTGACGACTTTGTTTGTCAAATCACAGAGAGTTATAAGAACGTTCGAAACCGTAACTCAATGGAAGGACGCACGGACAAAAAAAGGCGACCTTTCGGTCGCCTTTCGGGGTTCACGGGCCGAAATCAGAAATCGTCTTCGACGTGACCGTCCTTGACCTTGAACTCGCGGTTCTGCAGGTAGGCATTGCGGATGAAGGTGTACTTGTCGCCGCTGATCAGCTTCTCGCTGGACAACAGGCTGGCGCGGGTGTCGACGATGTTCAGGCCGTAAATAGTGTTGCGCGCCGGAATGTCGTTCATGTAGCGATACGGTGCGGTGTAGGTGTCGACGTATTTCGACGGCGCGTCACGCAGGGTGCTCGGGCCCAGCAACGGCAGCATCACGTACGGACCGCTGCTCACGCCCCAGTAACCGAGGGTCTGGCCGAAATCTTCGTCGCTGCGCTGCAGGCCCATCTTGGTGCCTACATCGAAGAAGCCCAGCAGGCCGAAGGTGGTGTTGAAGATCAAACGCGCGGTGTCGACACCGGCAGCGGCCGGTTTGGCCTGGAGAATGTTGTTCGCCAGGTTGGTGATGTCACCGACGTTACGGAACATGTTGTGGATGCCGTCTTCCAGGAATTGCGGCGTTACAAATTCGTAGCCCTGCGCCAGAGGCTTCAATGCGTAGGTATCGACGAAGTCGTTGAACTGGAAAATCGGACGGTTGACGCTTTCCCAAGGGTCTTCTTCCGTTGCCGCCTGGGCAACGAACGGAACCAGCATCACGCTGGCGCATACACAAAGCTGAGCGAGAGGGTTGCTCCAGCGCATAGAAAAACTCCTTGGATTGTACATACGCGGCATGCGGGCCACGGTTATAAGACGCTCAGTATAAGACGGAAACACCTGTTTAGGCATTTCCTGCATCATCGGCTCTGTAGGACGCTTCGTAATGCATCTGTCATCCAACTGTCACCAGGATTGCTTAGCCTGATCCCTATTTCAGGGACGTTTTTCATGCCACACGCCGAAGTACTGCACCCTGCGGCACCCAACCTGACGGCCGTGCTGTTCGGACTCAGCGGCTGCCTGGTGGATTTCGGTGCCCGCGTCCACAATCACGCTGACGCCACAACGGATCACGCCGAGGCCACTCCCGGAGCCCTCGACAGCCTCCGCAGCCTGCAACAGCAACAGATTCCGTGCGCGTGGCTGGACGAACTCCCCCCTGCCCTCACCCGAATGCTTTCAGCAACGCTGCCCGACTGGGTCAAATCTTCGCAACATCCTGCAACAATCAATCCGTGGCCGGCGCCCGATGCCTGCTGGCAGGCGTTGATGGCATTACGGGTCTGCCGCCTCGAGGGTTGCGTGCTGGTCAGCGGTGAACCGCGCCTGCTGCAATCCGGCCTCAATGCCGGGTTGTGGACGATTGGCCTGGCGTCCTGTGGCTCACTCTGCGGCCTCGCGCCTCACGAATGGCAAGCACTGAGCCAGAAAGAGCGCGAGCAGTTGCGCGGCAAGGCGACGGTGCAGCTGTTCGGGCTGGGCGTGCACTCGGTGATCGATCATCTGGGCGAACTCGACACTTGTCTGGCGGACATCAGCCTGCGCCGCCTCAAAGGCGAAAAGCCCTGACCGGGATCATGCAGGTTGCAGCAGAGTGGATTAGTCTTAGAGAGAGCCATAGACCTTTGGCGCACGGCTGCGGTCTATGCCAGTGCCTCTCGATAAAAGGAAACAACCATGCCCGCTCAAGAACTGCAAAAACAGCTCAATGCCCTGCGCGAGCAACTGGATCAAAATCCTCCGCTGACCGAAGCCGAGCGCGCTGATCTACATGCGCTGATGGCGCAGATCGAACTGGAACTTGAACTGGAAACCAAAACCAAGGACTCCAACATTGCCGATGGCGTGAACCTGGCCGTTGAGCGTTTTGAAGTTGATCACCCCACCATCGCCGGCGCACTGCGCAACATCATGAATTCCCTGGTCAGCATGGGCATCTGAAACCCGCGAATGCAAAAAAGCCCTGCCATCACTGGCAGGGCTTTTTCATATCTGGAGCCTGAAACAAAACCCTTGTGGGAGCGAGCCTGCTCGCGATAGCGGCATGTCAGCCAACATCAGCGTCACTGACACATCGCCATCGCGAGCAGGCTCGCTCCCACATGGATTCTTTACTGACGAACCAGACGGTGGTTCGGCAGTTGCACGCTTTCAGTGCTGCGGTACGGGTTGATGTCCAGTCCGCCCCGACGTACGTAACGCGCGAACACCGTGAGTTTTTCCGGCTTCAGCAGGCGCTGCAGGTCAAGGAAGATCCGCTCCACACATTGCTCGTGGAAGTCCGAGTGCTGACGGAAGCTGACGATGTATTCCAGCAGACTGGCGTGATCCAGCGCCGCGCCGCGATATTCCACCACCACGCTGCCCCAGTCCGGCTGACTGGTCACCGGGCAGTTGGACTTAAGCAGATGGCTGTGCACGCTCTCCTCCACCACCCGCGAATCGTCGCAGCGCAGCAGCTCGGGACGCGGATGCTCGTAGTTGCTGACGCTGATATCCAGATCGTCGATGCACACGCCCGGTAGCGCAACCACGCCTTCGGCTTCAACCTCTTTCAGGCTGCGAACCCGTACGCCCACCGGTTTGCCGGCAGCAGCGGACAGATCTTTGACCAGCGTCGCTTCGAGGCTTGCGATGTCGGCGAACGGCGTCTGGTTCAGCGAGTTCAGGTACAGCTTGAACGACTTGGATTCGATGATGTTCGGCGAATCCGCCGGAATGCTGAATTCGCCGATTGCCACCACCGGTTTGCCCGACGGCAGCAGCCACGACAGTTCGAAGCAGTTCCAGAAATCCACGCCTTTATACGGCAGGGTTTCGGCGGTCAGGCCCAGCTCGGCCCATTTCGCGGTGCGCGGAATCGGGAACAGCAAGGACGGCGTGTAAGTGGCGATGTATTCGCTGGATTTGCCCAGCGGCGAATGTTCGGCTGCGGGATGCATGGCGGAAACCTGACTGAAGAATCAGCGGATTCTACCAGCCTTTGCTCCCGCCTTTGAGTGCTTACTGACTGACAGTCAGTTTGCCGACCATCCCGGCCTGGTAATGCCCTGGAATGTTGCAGGCGAATTCCAGGCTGGTCGCCTTGCTGAACGTCCAGGTCAACTCGGCAGTCTTGCCGGGCTCGACCAGCACGCTGTTGGGGTCGTCATGCTTCATTACGTGCCCCATCGAGCCATGATCCATGCCCGCCATATCGTGGGACATTTCCTTCATGCCGGTCGGCGTCAGCATGCCAATTTGCTGCATCTGCAACATTTCCTGCTGGTGTTTGGCATGCATCGCTGCATCCCCGAGGTTGAATTCGTGCAGCAACTGGCCTTTATTCACCAGTACAAAACGAATGGTCTCACCGGCCTTGATGTCGATGGCCTTCGGATCGAACGACATGTCGCCCATCACTACTTCAATGGTGCGGCTGGCCTTGGCGGCCGGGGCCGGCTGGCCGAAGTCGTACGTGTGCGCAGGATCGGCCCAGACGGATGAACTCAGCGCCAATAGACAAGCGACAACGGCCAGAGGGTTGCGCAAAAACATAGTCATACTCCAACAAGAAAAGGTTCAGCCTGTGGGAAACTCTAGCCCGCCCGCGCTGGCAGCTACCTGACAGAGAGATTACAACTTTGTCAGGTTGGCGCTTGTGACAACATCCCACGGTATAAAGCTTTCGATCCTACAAACCCGAGCCGCCCATGAAACTGCTGATCGTCGAAGACCAACCGAAAACCGGCCAATACCTGCGCCAGGGGCTGACCGAGGCCGGTTTCAACACCGAGCTGGTGGCCGACGGCAACACCGGGCAACAACTGGCGTTGAGCGGTGACTACGCCTTGCTGATCCTCGACGTGATGCTGCCCGGGCGCAGTGGCTGGCAGATTCTGCAAGCGGTGCGCAGCGCCGGGCTGGAAACGCCGATCCTGTTTCTGACGGCCAAGGACACCGTGGAAGACCGGGTTCACGGTCTCGAACTGGGCGCCGACGACTACCTGGTCAAGCCGTTCGCTTTCTCCGAACTGCTGGCCCGGGTGCGCAGCCTGTTGCGCCGCGGCAGCGCCACACCGCAGGAAACCTGCCTGCAATTGGCCGATCTGCGTCTGGACCTGATTCGCCGCCGCGTCGAACGCAGCGGCCAGCGCATCGACCTCACTGCAAAGGAGTTCGCCTTGCTGGAAATGCTCCTGCGCCGCCAGGGTGAAGTGCTGCCCAAATCCCTGATCGCGTCCCAGGTCTGGGACATGAACTTCGACAGCGACACCAATGTGATCGAAGTGGCGATCCGGCGATTGCGGCTGAAGATCGATGATGACTTTCCCGACAAACTGATCCACACCGTGCGTGGCATGGGTTACGTGCTTGAAGAGCGTGCCGACTGATGCGCCGACTGTCCTTGAGCAGCCGGCTGGCGCTGTTGTTCGCCGGCTGCACCGCAGTGGTTTCGCTGGTGGCCGGGGTCGTTTTCAATCGGGCCAGCGAAGGCCACTTCATCGAGCTCGACCAGCAACTGCTAGAAGGAAAACTGCTCAGTGTGCGTCAGACGCTGCTCAGTGGCAGCGACGCCGCGCACATCACCGATGAATTGAGCCAACAGGGCGATGTTTCGTTGCGCATCAGCACCCCTGAGGGACAACGCTGGTTCGGCCGCTCGTTGCATACCCCGGCGAATCTGCCGAAACAGCCCGGCCTGGCCACCATCACCGACAACGGTACGGACTATCGCCTGCTCAACGCCCCGCTCTCCCCGGAACAACCCGACTCCCCGCAATTGACCTTGCTGCTGGACATCACCCACCACCAGCACTTCCTGCAACGCATGCAGCATCTGATCTGGCTGACCGTCGGCCTTTCGGCGCTGGCTACTGCGTTGCTCGGCGCCTGGGCGGCCCGCAGCGGCCTTCGTCCGTTACGCCGTATGAGTGCGGTGGCCCGTGGGATTTCGGCCCAATCGCTGAATGCCCGACTCCCGGAAGCGCAGATGCCCGCAGAACTCACGGAACTGGCCCACAGTTTCAACGCCATGCTCGGACGTCTCGATGACTCGTTTCAGCGCCTTTCCGCGTTCTCTGCCGACATCGCCCATGAACTGCGCACCCCATTGTCGAACCTGCTGACCCACACGCAGGTCACCCTCACCCGGCCTCGCCCGCTTGAGGACTACCGCGAGGCATTGCACAGCAACCTCGAAGAGCTGCAATGGATGGCACAACTGGTCAACGACATGCTTTATCTGGCCAAGGCCGACCACGGATTGCTGGTGCCCAAGCGCGAACCGCTGGAACTGGCGAAAGAAGCCGATGCGTTGCTGGAGTTTTTCGCACCGCTGGCCGAAGACGCTCAGGTCAGCCTGAGCCGTGACGGTGCGGGGCGATTCGAGGGTGATCGCGCGATGTTGCGCCGGGCGCTGTCGAATCTGCTGGATAACGCGTTGCGCTTCACGCCGGCAGCGGGCGAAGTGCGTGTGAGGATAGCCGAGCAGGCGAAATCCTTGAGGGTGACCGTGGAAAACAGTGGCGAGGGGATTTCTGCTGAGTTGCTGCCGCGCTTGTTCGACCGGTTCTACCGGGCCGATCCGGCGCGCCAGGAAGGCAGCAGCGAGCATGCGGGATTGGGGCTGGCAATCACTCAGTCGATCATCAAGGCCCATGGCGGGCAGATTCATTGCGAATCGGCTCAGGGCTGGACGCGGTTTGTGATTGAGTTGCCGAAAAAAGATTGAGGCCGGCAATGCCGGCCTCAATAGGAGAACTTACGAATAGCGCAACGCGTGCGCCGGTTCGATCTTCGCCGCTCGCCAGGCCGGGTAAACCGTGGCCAGGAAGCTGAGAATGAAGCCCGCCGAGCAGATCAGCAGCACATCGCCGCCCTGCAATTCCGAGGGCAGGTTGCTGACGAAGTACACGTCCGAACTGAAGATGTGCTGCCCGGTCACTCGCTCGACCCAGCCCACCATCTCACTGACATTGAGTGCGGCAATTACGCCAAGCACGCCACCGATGATGGTGCCGACGATGCCGATCACCGTGCCCTGCACCATGAAGATCGCCATGATCTGCCGTGGCGTGGCGCCGATGGTGCGCAGGATCGCGATGTCCGCGCCCTTGTCGTTCACCACCATGATCAAAGTCGCAATGATGTTGAACGCCGCCACCGCGACGATCATCAGCAGCAACAGACCGATCATGGTCTTTTCCATTTTCATCGCACTGAACAGGCTGCCCTGGGTGTGGGTCCAGTCGTCAGCCTTGAAATCAACGCCGAGGCCGGTGGCGATATCGGAGGAGACTTTAGGCGCCGCGTACAGGTCTTTCACTGCCAGACGCACGCTCTGTACCTGATTCGGCTCCCAGTGCTGCATCGTTGCGGCGTCGGCCACATGGATCAGGCCCATGGAACCATCCAGTTCGGCGCCGACCTTGAAGATGCCGACCACATTCAGACGCTGCATGCGCGGGGTGATGCCGCCGGGTGCAGTACTGACTTCCGGCACGATCAAAGTGATCTTGTCACCGACATTGAGGCGGAAGCGCCGGGCCGTGATTTCACCCAGCACCACGCCGAACTCGCCCGGCTTCAAGGCATCGAGACGGCCCTGAACAATGTGCTGGGCAACGATCGACACCTTGCCTTCCTGGGCCGGATCGACACCGCTGATCTGGATCGGCTGCATCATGCCCTTGTAGGACAGCATGCCTTCCATCTCGGTGAACGGCACAGCGGCAGTGACTTCGGGGTTCTTCATCGCGGCGGCGGCCACGGGTTGCCAGTCGTCGATCGGCTTGACGCCGACGATGGTCGCGTGGGGCACCATGCCGAGGATGCGCGAGCTCATTTCGCGCTGAAAGCCGTTCATCACCGACAACACCACGATCATCGCCAGCACGCCGAGGGCGAGACCGATCATCGAGGTCATCGAGATGAATGAAACAAAGCGATTGCGGCGCTTGGCGCGGGTATAGCGCGTGCCGATAAAGATCGATAACGGTCTGAACATTCGCTGGGGCACCGTATAAAAATAAAAGACCCGACGCCTTTTCAGGCATCGGGTTTCAAGCCGTCAGATGGGGGTCAGGCAACCTTCCTGCAATTGCAGGACGCGGTCCATCTGGCGAGCCAGGTTCATGTCGTGAGTCACCACCAGAAACGCCGTGCGCATCGACGTGCTGAGTTCCAGCATCAGGTCCTGAATGCCTTCGGCGGTGTGGGAGTCGAGGTTGCCGGTCGGCTCGTCGAGCATCACCAGGCCCGGATTGTTCACCAGCGCCCGGGCGATGGCCACGCGCTGGCGTTCGCCGCCGGACAGCTCGGCCGGTTTGTGTTCCAGACGATGGCCGAGACCGACTCGTTCCAGCAACGCCGTGGCCCGCTGACGCGCTTCCTGGATCGCGGTCTTGCCGATCAGCAACGGCATGCAGACGTTTTCCAGCGCGGTGAATTCCGGCAGCAGGTGGTGGAACTGGTACACGAATCCAAGGGCACGGTTACGCAGCAGGCCGCGCTTCTTCTCGCTCAGCGCCGACAGCTCTTCACCGTCGAGCCAGACACCGCCCTTGGTCGGCGTGTCGAGACCGCCCAACAGGTTGAGCAAGGTACTTTTGCCCGAACCGGATTTGCCGACGATCGCCACGCGCTCGCCCGGGTGCAGCTCCAGTTGCAGGTTGGCCAGCACTTGCACCGACTCCGGGCCTTCCTCGTAGGACTTGCCCAGGTTGCGGCAGCTCAGGATTGCTTTTTCACTCATGCCCGACTCACTCATAACGTAGCGCCTCCGCCGGCTGGGTGCGTGCGGCACGCCAGGCTGGATACAGGGTGGCGAGGAAACTCAGGACCAACGCAGCCGCGCAGACCATGACTACGTCCTGGCTCTGCACCTGCGATGGCAGGTAATCGATGAAATACACGTCGGCGTTGAGGAACTTGTGTCCGATCAAGCCTTCGAGTGCCGAAATCGCCGCGCTGACATTGAGCGCCGCCAGGATTCCGACCACGGCGCCGATGGCCGTACCGACCACGCCGATCACCGTGCCCTGCACCATGAACGTGCGCATGATCGTGCCCGGCGTGGCGCCCAGCGTGCGCAGAATGGCGATGTCGCCCTTCTTGTCGTTCACCACCATCACCAGTGTGGAGATGATGTTGAACGCGGCAACCGCGACGATCAGCAGCAACAGCAGGCCGATCATGGCTTTTTCCATGCGGATCGCCTGATACAGGTTGCCGTGGGTGCGGGTCCAGTCGCGGGCGTAGTAATGGTCTTCGCCGAGCCGCTGGGCGATGTTCCACGCCTCACGCGGCGCCTGGAACAGATCGTCGAACTTCAGGCGCAGGCCCTGCACCTGATCAGGCTTCCAGCGGTGCATCTTCGCCAGATCCTGCAGGTTGGTGACGCCCAGATAACCGTCCAGTTCACCGGCGCCGACATGGAAGATGCCGACCACGGTGAAACGCTTCATGCGCGGGAACATCCCGGCGGGGGTCACACTGACCTCCGGGGCGACGAAGGTGATCTTGTCACCGATGCCCACGCCGAGCTTGGTCGCGGCCTTGTCGCCGATCACGATGCCGAAGCTGCCCGGCGTCAGGTCGTCGAGTTTGCCCTGCTGCATGAAGTTGTCGATGATCGAGACGTTGCGTTCCAGCGCCGGATCAATGGCATTGAGCAACACCTTGGACACCTGTCCGTTGTTGGTCAGCAATCCCTGCATCTGGGTGAACGGCGCGACGGCCGCCACCTGCGGGTTCTGCTTGACCTTGGCGGCCAGGCTCTGCCAGTCGCTGATGGCTTCACCGGACTCGATGGTCGCGTGGGGCACCATGCCCAGCACGCGGGTGCGCATCTCATGATCGAAGCCGTTCATCACCGACAGCACCACGATCATCACGACCACGCCAAGGGCGAGCCCGATCATCGAAGTCAGGGAAATGAATGACACAAAATGATTGCGACGCTTTGCACGGGTATAACGCGTGCCGATAAATACGAAGAGAGGTCTGAACATGTCGGGGCTTGTTCGGAGGGAAAAGGAACGTCCTTGTGGCGGGGGTCGATAACCAGCTTTACACTCAGACCACCGCCGCTACCATGGGTTCGCCATGTCGACATTAGATGAAGAAGATCGCCGCGAATACTACCGTATCGAGGACACGATCGCACTGGAAATTCGGCCCCTGTCCGCTCCCGAAGCCGCCGGCCAGGAAGTGTTGCAGGATGCTTCCCCGCTATTCAACCTGCTCAGCGAACTGCACCTGAGCGAATTCGAGTCGCAGCACCTGCTGCGCCAGATCAGTGAACGCGACCGCGCCATCGCGGCGTTCCTGAAATCCCAGAACAAACGCATCGACCTGCTCAGCCAGGTGGTCGCCCTGACCGTGCTCGGCCATATCGGCGAACCGCAACCGGTGATCATCTCCGAGGGCGGCATCGACTTTCAGCACCCGACCCCGATCGCCACCGGCGCCCACCTGTCGGTGAAACTGGTGCTGATGCCCCAGGCGCTTGGCCTGTTGCTGCGCGCCCGGGTCACCCATTGCGACCGCAAGGGTGACGGCTACGATGTCGGCACCGAGTTCGAACACCTGACCGAAGCCCAGCGCCAGCTGCTCGCCCGCTATATCTTGCAAAAGCAGGCCCAGGAACGACGCCTGGCCCGCGAACAGAACGAATCAGGCATTTAATTAAGGAAAAAACGTGACCCTTATCTACGGCCACCGCGGCGCCAAGGGCGAAGCACCGGAAAACACCCTGACCAGTTTTCAGGAATGTCTCAAGCACGGCGTTCGCCGTTGCGAACTGGATCTGCACCTGTCCAAGGACGGCGAGCTGATGGTCATCCACGACCCGACCCTCAAGCGCACCACCGAGCGCCGCGGCAAGGTGGTCGAGCACTCCGCCGCCGAACTGGTGACCTACGACGCCCGCAAGGGTGGGCCGGGCTGGATCAAGCCCTGCCCGATTCCGACCCTGGAAGAACTGTTCGAGAAATGTGATTTCGAGCACTGGCAGCTCGAAGTCAAAAGCGCCTCGCGCACCCGCGCTGCGACGACCGTTCTGGCCATCCGTGAAATGGCGGTCAGACACGGGCTGCTCGACAGGGTGACGATCACCTCGAGTTCGCGGGAAGTATTGAAGGCTGCGCTGGATCTGGTACCGGACGTGTCACGGGGCCTGGTGGCCGAGTACGCCTGGCTCGACCCGCTGAAGGTCGCGGCAAGCTACGGCTGCGAGATACTGGCCTTGAACTGGACGCTGTGTACGCCGGAACGCCTGCAAAAGGCGCAGCGTCAGGGGCTGCATGTGTCGGTGTGGACCGTCAACGAGCCTGCGCTGATGCGCAGACTCGCCGACTTCGGCGTTGACAGCCTGATTACAGACTTTCCCGGTTTGGCCACTGCCACCCTCGGGAATAGCTGAAATCGGTCTCCCCGGCCGGCTCAGGCCACCGGCCGGAGCCGCTCAAAAAAGCCGGTTGAGGCCGTCGTACGCCGCTACCCGATAGGCTTCGGCCATGGTCGGGTAGTTGAACGTGGTGTTGACGAAATACTTCAGGGTATTGAGCTCACCCGGCTGGTTCATGATCGCCTGACCGATGTGCACGATCTCCGATGCCTGATAACCGAAGCAGTGAACGCCCAGCACCTGCAGGGTTTCACGGTGGAACAGGATCTTCAGCATGCCTTGCGGCTCGCCGGCGATCTGCGCCCGCGCCATGCTCTTGAAGAACGCCTTGCCCACTTCGTACGGCACCTTGGCCTGGGTCAGCTCCTGCTCGTTCTTGCCGATCGAGCTGATCTCCGGAATGGTGTAGATGCCGGTCGGCACGTCATTCACGAAGCGCCAGCTGCCATTGTCGACAATGCTGCCAGCAGCCGAGCGACCCTGGTCGTGGGCGGCACTGGCCAGGCTCGGCCAGCCGATCACGTCACCGGCGCCGTAGATGTTCTGTACGCAGGTGCGGTAATTTTCGTCGACTTCGATCTGGCCGCGGCTGTTGACCTTGACGCCAATGTTTTCCAGACCCAACTGATCGGTGTTGCCGGTCCGGCCGTTGCACCAGAGCAAGGCGTCGGCCTTGATCTTCTTGCCGGACTTCAGGTGCAGGATCACGCCGTTGTCCACGCCTTCGACGCGGTCATACTCTTCGTTGTGACGCACGGTGATGTTGTTGTTGCTGAAGTGGTAGCTCAACGCCTGGGAGATTTCCGAGTCGAGGAAGCTCAGCAACTGCCCGCGGTTGTCCACCAGCTCGACCAGCACGCCCAGACCGCTGAAGATCGAAGCGTATTCGCAACCGATCACGCCGGCGCCGTAAACGATCAGTTTGCGCGGGGTGTGGCCGAGGCTGAGGATGGTGTCGCTATCGTAGATACGCGGGTGGTGGAAATCGATGTCCGCCGGGCGATAAGGACGCGAACCGGTGGCGATGATGATGTGTTTGGCTACCAGCTTCTCGACCACGCCATTGGCGCAGACCACTTCGATGGTCTGCTCGTCGGCGAAGCTGCCGGTGCCGAAGAACACGTCGACGCGATTACGGGCGTAGTAGCCGGTACGCGAAGCGACTTGCTTGGAGATGACTTTTTCGGCGCTCTTCAACACGTCCGGGAAGGAGAACCAGCGCGGTTCACCGATCGCACGGAACATCGGGTTGGTGTTGAACTGCATGATCTGCCGCACCGAGTGACGCAAGGCCTTGGACGGGATGGTGCCCAGGTGGGTGCAGTTACCGCCGACCTGGCGACGGCTGTCGACCATCGCCACCTTGCGCCCTGCTTTGGCGGCGTTCATTGCCGCGCCTTCTCCCGCCGGGCCGGAACCCAGCACCACCACGTCGTAGTTGTAGACAGCCATGCGTACTCCTCAGAACAGGCCGCGGTGCCAGCAGCACCGGCGGCTAAATCACGCCGAACGACGGCGCGAAGGAACAATTGGGGGCCAGTTGAAAACCCGGACACAGTCTATAGAAGCGTCAACGCCGCGCACATTAACCCTTGGTCGCGTCGTAGGCTACTTTTGCCTGCACTACAACACCAGCTTTCGTACTGTTCTCAGTCAATTTTTGCGCCACTGAGCCGTTGGAAAGCGTGACTGGTGCGTGTGACGAAACCTTTATCGGCACGAATCACAAAGAATGCACCAATGTCGTGTTTTTCGGCATAGTCCCAGGCCCTTTCCGGGCCGAGAATCAGCAACAGTGTCGATAGTCCATCGGCCATCAAGGCTGAAGGATGAATCACCGTGACTGACGCCAGGTCGTGTAGGACGGGCGCGCCGGTGCGGGCATCGAAGGTGTGGGAATAGCGCCTTCCGTCCTGCTGAAAATAGTTGCGGTAGTCGCCGGACGTGGAGAGGCCATAGCCATCAACGTCGATGATCCGCTCGGCCACTTGCCGATCGTCACGAGGCGCCTCCAGCGCGATGCGCCAGGGGGAGCCGTCGAGCTTCCTGCCGGACGCCTTGAGCTCCCCCGTGGCTTCGGCGAGGTAATCATGAATGCCCATGGCATCGAGCCGCGCCGCAATGGTATCGACCGCATAACCGGCGGCAATGCTGTTGAAGTCGACCTCGACCGCCGCATCCTTGCACAGTTGGTCGCCTTCAACGCGCAGATGGCGGTAACCCACGCGCTTCTGCACCTCGGCCAGCGCCGAAGCGCTCGGAACTTTCTCCTCGCGCCCTTGCGGGCCGAAGCCCCAAAGATTGAGCAACGGCTCCACCGTCAGGTCGTAGGAACCTTCGCTCTGCTGTGACAGCTGTTCGCCCACACGGACCAATTCAAGAATCGCCGCCGGCATGGCCTGACAACGATCGGCTGGCAACGCGTTGAAACGTGAAATATCAGAGTTCGCGCGGTAGGTGGACATCTGCTGATCGACATCGGCAAGGATCTTCTCGACTTCGACACGGACATCCTCAGACGCAGGCAGATTGGCGCGGCGCACGTACTTGATCGAATAGGTGCTGCCCATGGTCGGGCCGCCGAAGCTCTCCATGGAATCGCCGTTGCCGCAACCGGACAAAACGCCGATCAGCAGCACGAAAACCACAAACCGTCCAGTTAACAATTCTTCATCTCCGAGCAAAACCGCGGCGGCCATTATGGCCACAGAGCCCGCTCGCTCCCAAACGGATGCACCGCTTTCATACAAAATCTAAAAAGTGAGTACCTGAACATGTCCTCCTCCACGGGCAAAGGCAAAGCGATTTTTCGCGTTGTCAGCGGCAACTTTCTCGAAATGTTCGACTTCATGGTCTACGGCTTCTATGCCACGGCCATCGCCAAGACGTTCTTCCCTACCGACAGTGCTTTCGCATCCCTGATGCTTTCGCTTGCCACCTTCGGCGCAGGCTTTCTGATGCGCCCACTGGGGGCGATCTTCCTCGGTGCCTACATTGACCGACACGGTCGTCGTCAGGGCCTGATCATTACCCTCGCGCTGATGGCTGCCGGTACCGTGCTGATTGCCTGCGTTCCGGGTTATGCCACGCTCGGCGTTGCCGCGCCGCTGATCGTGCTGTTCGGCCGCTTGCTGCAAGGATTCTCGGCCGGCGTCGAATTGGGCGGTGTATCGGTGTATCTGGCGGAAATCGCCACGCCCGGCCGCAAGGGCTTTTTCGTCAGCTGGCAGTCCGCCAGTCAGCAAGCGGCGGTGGTATTCGCCGGCCTGCTTGGCGTTGGCCTCAACCACTGGCTGAGCCCGGAACAGATGGGCGAATGGGGCTGGCGCGTGCCGTTCCTGATCGGCTGCATGATCGTCCCGGTGATTTTCGTCATCCGTCGCTCGCTGGAGGAAACCCCGGAATTCCAGGCGCGCAAACATCGCCCTACCCTGCAGGAAATCGTCCGCTCGATCGGTCAGAACTTTGGCATCGTCATCGCCGGCATGGCGCTGGTGGTCATGACGACGGTGTCGTTCTACCTGATCACCGCCTACACCCCGACGTTCGGCAAGGCGGAATTGCACCTGTCGGACTTCGATGCGTTGCTGGTGACGGTGTGCATCGGCCTGTCGAACTTCTTCTGGCTGCCGGTGATGGGCGCAGTCTCTGACAAGATCGGCCGCAAACCCCTACTGTTGGCGGCGACGATTCTGGCGATTCTGACCGCTTACCCTGCGTTGTCGTGGCTGGTGGCGAACCCGAGCTTCAGCCATCTGCTGATCGTCGAGTTGTGGCTGTCGTTCCTGTACGGCTCGTATAACGGGGCTATGGTGGTGGCACTCACCGAGATTATGCCGGTGGAAGTTCGCACCACGGGCTTCTCGCTGGCCTACAGTCTGGCGACCGCAACCTTCGGTGGTTTTACCCCTGCAGCCTGCACTTACCTGATCCATGTGCTGGACAACAAGGCAGCGCCGGGGATCTGGCTAAGTGGAGCAGCCGTGCTGGGCCTGATCGCCACGCTGGTGCTGTTCCGTGGCAACAGGCACGAACTGCGCACGGCACAAGCCGCCATCCCCCGCTGAAGCAAATCGCACACAAACAAAAACGCCCCGACAAGAGTCGGGGCGTTTTCATTTGCAGCTAAGGCTTAACGCGGGAATGCTGGCGGGTTTACACCGGCCATGTCTTCCATCACGCGAACGACCTGGCAGCTATAACCGAACTCGTTGTCGTACCAGACGTACAGAACAACGCGGTTATCCTGAACGATGGTCGCTTCAGCGTCGACCACACCGGCGTGGCGCGAGCCCACGAAGTCGGTGGAAACCACTTCCTGGGAATTGACGAAGTCGATCTGCTTGTGCAGATCCGAGTGCAGCGCCATGTAGCGCAGGTACTCGTTCATCTCTTCACGGGTGGCGGCTTTCTCGAGGTTCAGGTTGAGAATGGCCATCGACACGTTCGGCGTTGGAACACGGATCGCGTTACCGGTCAGCTTGCCGGCCAGCTCAGGCAGGGCCTTGGCAGCAGCGGTAGCAGCACCGGTCTCGGTGATCACCATGTTCAGCGCGGCGCTACGACCACGGCGATCACCCTTGTGGAAGTTGTCGATCAGGTTCTGGTCGTTGGTGTACGAGTGAACGGTTTCGACGTGACCGTTGATGATGCCGAACTTGTCATTCACGGCTTTCAGCACCGGCACGATGGCGTTGGTGGTGCAGGAAGCGGCGGACACGATCTTGTCGTCAGCGGTGATTTCGTTGTGATTGATACCGTGAACGATGTTCTTCAGCTTGCCCTTGCCAGGCGCGGTCAGAACAACGCGGTCGATACCCGGGCAGGCCAGGTGCTGACCCAGGCCGTCGGCATCACGCCATACACCGGTGTTGTCTACCAGCAGCGCATCTTTGATGCCGTACTGGGTGTAATCCACTTCGGTAGGGTTTTTCGCGTAGATAACCTGGATCAGGTTGCCGTTGGCGGTGATGGTGTTGTTTTCTTCGTCGATGGTGATGGTGCCGTTGAACGAACCGTGTACCGAATCGCGACGCAGCAGGCTGGCGCGTTTGGTCAGGTCGTTTTCGGCGCCCTTGCGCACCACGATGGCACGCAGACGCAGACCGTCGCCGCCACCGGTTTTCTCGATCAGGATGCGCGCCAGCAGACGGCCGATACGACCGAAGCCGTAAAGCACAACGTCAGTGCCTTTGCGGGCCGAAGCGTTTTGCTGGCCAACCACGTCAGCCATTTCTTCACGCACGAACTGCTCGGCGGTACGGCCGTTGCCTTCATTGCGGAATTTGAACGCCAACTTGCCCAGATCCACCGAAGCCGCGCCGAGCTTGAGCTCGCTCATGGCCTTGAGCAGAGGGAATGTTTCGTGGACGGAGAGTTCGCTATCGTCGGAAGAACGATGGCGAGCAAAGCGGTGAGCTTTGAGAATCGCGATGACAGACTGGTTGATCAGGCTGCGGCCATAGATCGAGCTCACCACGTTGTTATTGCGGTAGAGCTGACCGATAAGCGGAATCATCGCTTCTGCGAGTGCTTCACGGTCGATCCATTCACCAAGACACTGGTCGGGCTTCTGAGTCACGGGAACCTTCCACATGTAGGGGCAGAAAAAAGGGGCTACATTATGCCGCCGAGAACCTCTTGTAGCAATGCGCGCTTGTCGCGCAATCGGTAACAAAATTCCGTCCAAAAAAATAACGCCCTCCGCCAGCCCAGTAAAACCGGGGCTTTCAGAGCAGTCAGTTTTTCGACGACTGTTAGACGATGTCTGTAACCCTCCGTAACACCACCCACTTTCGGCACTACATAACCGTCAAAAAAGTGCTGGTTTTTATGGTTACCACTACATTTTGCTCAAACAGCGCAGATAGACGCAGTCTGCAACTGACAGGCGGCACCGGACGCCGCTACAATTACCGACTTTGTCGCAACGCCTGGAGCTCAACCTTCCGTGCCTGTTCTGCGTCTACCGCTTCTCCCTGCCGCGGCAGGTAAACAGCACTGGGGCAATCTGCCCGGTGCCGCACTGAGCCTGGCGATTGCCGAGGCTGCCAGCGCTGCCAAGCGCTTCACGTTACTGCTCACCGCCGACAGCCAGAGTGCCGAACGGCTGGAGCAGGAGCTGAGTTTCTTCGCCCCGGATTTGCCGGTGCTGCATTTCCCGGACTGGGAAACCCTGCCCTACGATCTGTTCTCGCCGCACCAGGACATCATCTCCCAGCGCATCGCCAGCCTTTACAGGCTGCCGGAGCTGGAACATGGCGTGCTGGTGGTGCCGATCACCACGGCCCTGCATCGCCTGGCACCGACCAGTTTCCTGCTCGGCAGCAGCCTGGTGCTGGATGTCGGGCAGAAACTCGACGTCGAACAGATGCGCACGCGGCTCGAAGCCAGCGGCTATCGCTACGTCGACACGGTCTACGAACACGGCGAGTTCACCGTACGTGGCGCCCTCATCGACCTGTTCCCGATGGGCAGCAAACTGCCTTATCGCATTGACTTGTTCGACGACGAAATCGAAACCCTGCGCACCTTCGATCCGGAAAACCAGCGCTCCATCGACAAGGTCGATTCGGTCAAGCTGCTGCCGGCCAAGGAGTTCCCGCTACAGAAAGAAGCGGTCACCCGCTTCAAGGCACGCTTTCGCGAGCGTTTCGACGTCGACTTCCGGCGCTGCCCGATCTTTCAGGACCTGAGCAGCGGTATCACGCCTGCCGGCATCGAGTACTACCTGCCGCTGTTCTTCGAAGAAACCTCGACTCTCTTCGATTACCTGCCCCAGGACACTCAGGTGTTCTCTCTGCCGGGTATCGAGCAAGCGGCGGAAAACTTCTGGAACGACGTGCGCAATCGCTACGAAGAGCGCCGCGTCGATCCATCGCGTCCTTTATTGCCGCCCGCCGAACTGTTCCTGCCGGTCGAAGACTGCTTCGCCCGCCTGAAGAACTGGCCGCGCGTGGTTGCCAGCCAGCAGGACGTGGAGACCGGCGTCGGCCGCGAGCGCTTCCCGGCGCAGGCATTGCCGAATCTAGCGATTGAAGCCAAGGCCACGCAACCGCTGGCCGCGCTGTCCGCCTTCCTCGACGAATTCCCGGGGCGCGTGTTGTTCACCGCCGAATCGGCAGGCCGCCGCGAAGTGCTGCTGGAACTGCTGGACCGTCTGAAGCTGCGACCGAAAACCGTCGATAGCTGGCCGGACTTCGTCGCGAGCAAGGATCGCCTGGCGATCACCATCGCTCCGCTCGACGAAGGCCTGATGCTGGACGACCCGGCGCTGGCACTGGTTGCGGAAAGCCCGCTGTTCGGCCAGCGCGTGATGCAACGTCGCCGTCGCGAGAAACGCGCCGACGCCAACAACGATGCAGTGATCAAGAACCTCACCGAGCTGCGCGAAGGCGCGCCGGTGGTGCACATCGATCACGGTGTCGGCCGCTATCTCGGTCTGACGATTCTGGAAATCGACAGCCAGGCTGCCGAATTCCTGACCCTGGAATACGCCGAGAACGCCAAGCTCTACGTGCCCGTGGCCAACCTGCATCTGATCGCCCGCTACACCGGCAGCGACGACGCACTGGCCCCGCTGCACCGCCTCGGCTCCGAGACCTGGCAGAAAGCCAAGCGCAAGGCTGCCGAACAGGTGCGTGACGTTGCTGCCGAATTGCTCGACATCTATGCCCGCCGCGCGGCTCGCGAAGGTTATGCGTTTGCCGATCCGAAGGCCGATTACGCAACCTTCAGTGCCGGCTTCCCGTTCGAAGAAACCCCGGACCAGCAATCCACCATCGAAGCCGTGCGCGAAGACATGCTTGCGCCGAAGCCGATGGATCGACTGGTCTGTGGCGACGTCGGTTTCGGCAAGACCGAAGTGGCCATGCGCGCCGCGTTTATCGCGGTGCATGGCGGCAAACAAGTGGCGATTCTGGTACCGACCACCCTGCTCGCCCAGCAGCACTACAACAGCTTCCGCGACCGCTTCGCCGACTGGCCGGTGACCGTGGAAGTGATGAGCCGCTTCAAGTCGGCGAAGGAAGTGAACGCAGCTGTGGCCCAACTGGCCGAAGGCAATATCGACATCGTCATCGGCACCCACAAGCTGCTGCAGGACGACGTCAAGATCAAAAACCTGGGCCTGGTGATCATCGACGAAGAGCACCGTTTCGGTGTCCGTCAGAAAGAACAGCTCAAGGCCCTGCGCAGCGAAGTCGACATTCTTACGCTGACCGCCACGCCGATTCCGCGCACGCTGAACATGGCGGTGTCGGGCATGCGCGACCTGTCGATCATCGCCACGCCGCCGGCGCGACGCCTGTCGGTGCGCACCTTCGTCATGGAACAGAACAAGAGCACGGTCAAGGAAGCCTTGCTGCGTGAACTGCTGCGCGGCGGTCAGGTTTACTACCTGCACAACGACGTGAAGACCATCGAGAAATGCGCCGCCGAGCTGGCCGAACTGGTGCCGGAAGCGCGGATCGGCATCGGCCACGGGCAGATGCGCGAACGCGAACTCGAACAGGTGATGAGCGACTTCTACCACAAGCGCTTCAACGTGCTGATCGCTTCGACCATCATCGAGACTGGCATCGACGTGCCGAGCGCCAATACCATCATCATCGAGCGCGCCGACAAGTTCGGCCTGGCGCAATTGCACCAGTTGCGCGGGCGTGTTGGCCGCAGTCACCACCAGGCCTACGCCTACCTGCTGACACCGCCACGCCAGCAGATCACCGGCGATGCGGAAAAACGCCTGGAGGCGATTGCCAACACTCAGGATCTGGGGGCGGGCTTCGTGCTGGCCACCAACGACCTGGAAATCCGTGGCGCCGGCGAACTGCTGGGCGACGGCCAGAGCGGGCAGATCCAGGCGGTCGGTTTCACGCTGTACATGGAAATGCTTGAGCGCGCGGTGAAATCGATCCGCAAGGGCGAACAGCCGAACCTCGATCAGCCGCTCGGCGGCGGCCCGGAAGTCAACCTGCGGGTGCCGGCGCTGATTCCGGAAGATTACCTGCCGGATGTGCACGCACGCCTGATCCTGTACAAGCGCATCGCTTCGGCCACCGACGAGGAAGGCCTGAAGGATCTGCAAGTGGAGATGATCGACCGCTTCGGCCTGCTGCCGGAACCGACCAAGAATCTGGTGCGCATCACTGCGTTGAAATTGCAGGCCGAGCAGCTCGGCATCAAAAAGGTCGACGGCGGCCCGCAGGGTGGACGCATCGAGTTCGCCGCGCAGACGCCGGTCGATCCGATGACCCTGATCAAACTGATCCAGAGTCAGCCAAAACGCTACAAATTCGAAGGCGCCACGATGTTCAAGTTCCAGGTGCCGATGGAGCGCCCGGAAGAGCGCTTTAATACTGTGGAAGCGCTGTTCGAGCGCCTCCTCCCGAAAACTGCTTGAAGGACGCCGCATGCGCCTGTTTCGCTCTCTGACCTTGCTGCTGACCCCGTTCTTGATAACGATGGCGGCACCCTCGGCGTTTGCCGATGACCTGTATCAGGTTGAAATGATTCTGGTACGCCAGAACGCTGTTCCGGCGATCGTCAGCCGCGCCGCGCCGGAAGATTGGGCCGCCGGTGCACAGCGTCTGGACGATGCCAGCCAGCGCACACCGGCACTGGGCGAAGTCGCCAGCAAACTCACTGCCAGCGGCGAATACAGCGTGCTGATGCACAAGGCCTGGCAACAGACCCTTGGCGAGGTGCCGACGAAAGTCGCGATCAGCGACGGCAAGGAACAGTTCGGCCAGTTCCCCATCGAGGGCACGCTTGAAATGAAACTCGGGCGTTTCACCGACGTAAACGCCGATTTCTGGGTCAACCAGATCGACGCCAACGGCATGGTCAGCGCCAGCGAACGCCTGAAGCAGGACAGCCACACCAAAAATGGCCAGCTCAACTACCTGGACAACGGCCACCTGGCCCTGCTGATCAAGATCACTTCACTGACGGCGCCTGCGCCTCGGGAAGCGCCTGAATCCATTCCGGACTGATCGAAGTCCTTATGTCCCCGCCTCTGAGTAAACCGCTGGCCTCCTCCTGGGTCAGCCGGTTCAAGGAACAAAGCCTGGAGCGTGGCCGCCGCTACGCTCTGGAAAACCGGGTGCGGATCGTGCAGGTCGGCGATGCGACCATTACCGCCAGCTGCGAAGGCTCGGGCGGCAACATCTATCGCCAGACGATCCATTTGCGCGAGTCAGCCAAGGGTACCCTGCTGATGGTCGATGCCACCTGCACCTGCCCGGTTCACAGCAACTGCAAACATTGCGCAGCGGTATTGCTGCAAGTGCAGGAAACCCTGGAATACCCCGCCGCCGCCAAAGACGCCGAACTGCTGGAAAAGCTCCAGGCCGTCCTCGAAAACCGCAGCCCCAAGGCGCCGCCGCAAGTACTGGTGGACAATGTGCAACCGGTGCCACGCCTGTGGCTGGCCAGCGTCGAATTCAGCGCGTTCGAACCGCGCAACGGCAAGATGCAGCGTTACATCCAGCATCGTGCGGCGCTGTCCTTCAGTTATCTGGACGAATACGTCAGCGGGCAAAAAAACAGTGACATCCTGATACGCCAGGAAACCCAGACCCTGCGGGTCAAACGTCATCCGGACGTCGAGCAAAGCTACCGCGAACAACTGCGGATTCTCGGTTTTCGCATTGCCACAAGACAGAGCAAGGCGCTGCCGGAAAGCGCCGGCGAACTCTATGAAATGGTCAACGACAGTGCGTGGCTGACCTTCACCCTGAACGATCTGCCGAAGCTGCGAACCCAGGGCTGGGAACTGCTGGTCGACGATGAGTTCGGCTTCGATCTGACAGCCGTCGATGACTGGTATGCCACGGTCGAGCAGACCCCGGAACGGGACTGGTTTGACCTGGAACTGGGCATCATCGTCAACGGCGAACGCCTGAGTCTGCTGCCGATCCTGCTCAATCTGATGCGCTCGCACACGGAAATCCTCAACCCCGAACGCCTTGCCCGGCGACGGGACGATGAGCTGATTCTGGTGAACATCCCGCAGCGCAACAGCGAGCATGGACCGCTGCAAGTCGCCCTGCCCCTTGGCCGGTTGAAACCGGTACTGGCAACGCTGGGCGAGTTTTATCTGCAAGAGCCGGGTGAAACCACCCTGCGCCTGAGCAAGGCTGATGCCACCCGCCTCAATTCGCTGGAGGGCATTCCCCTGCTTTGGGAAGGCGGGGAGCAGATCCGCAGTTTCGCCCAACGCTTGCGTGATATCCGCGATTACAGCGCCGAAGCACCGGAAGGACTGAACGCGACACTGCGCCCTTACCAGCTCGAAGGGTTGAGCTGGATGCAGTCGCTGCGACAGCTTGAGGTGGGCGGGATTCTCGCGGACGACATGGGACTGGGCAAAACCCTACAGACACTGGCGCACATTCTCAGCGAAAAAAACGCCGGACGCCTGGATCGCCCCTGCATGGTGGTGATGCCCACCAGCCTGATTCCCAACTGGCTGGACGAGGCAGCGCACTTCACGCCGCAACTCAAAGTGGTTGCCCTGTACGGTGCCAGCCGCAAAAAGCATTTCGAGCATCTGGCCGATTACGACCTGATCCTCACGACTTATGCGCTGCTGCCCAAGGATGTCGAGCGTCTGGCGCGGCAGCCACTGCATGTATTGGTGCTGGATGAGGCGCAATACATCAAGAACCCGAACAGCAAAGCCGCTCAGGCTGCCCGCGAACTCAATGCACGCCAGCGCCTGTGCCTGAGCGGCACCCCTCTGGAAAACCACCTGGGCGAGCTGTGGTCGCTGTTCCACTTTCTGCTGCCCGGCTGGCTCGGCGACGTCAAAAGCTTCAACGCCGATTACCGCGTGCCGATCGAAAAGCGCGCCAGCGAAGTCAGACTTCAGCACCTCAACGGTCGGATCAAACCGTTCCTGCTGCGCCGCACCAAGGAACAGGTCGCCACCGAGCTGCCGCCGAAAACCGAGATCATCCACTGGGTCGAGCTCAATGAAGCGCAGCGTGACGTGTACGAAACCATGCGTCTGGCCATGGACAAGAAGGTGCGCGACGAGATCACCCGCAAAGGCGTGGCACGCAGCCAGATCATCATTCTTGAAGCGCTACTTAAACTGCGCCAGGTCTGCTGCGACCTGCGCCTGGTCAACGACGCCACACTGCCGGCCCGCGGCAGCACCTCGGGCAAACTCGACAGCCTGATGGAAATGCTCGAAGAGCTGTTCGAGGAAGGACGGCGGATTCTGCTGTTTTCGCAGTTCACCTCGATGTTGTCACTGATCGAGGAAGAACTGAAAAAACGCAATGTCGCCTATGCATTGCTGACGGGGCAGACCCGTGATCGACGTACCCCGGTGAAGGAATTCCAGAGCGGCAAGCGTCAGATCTTTCTCATCAGCCTGAAGGCTGGTGGTGTGGGTCTGAACTTGACGGAAGCGGACACGGTGATTCACTACGATCCGTGGTGGAACCCGGCGACCGAGAATCAGGCAACTGACCGCGCGTATCGTATTGGTCAGGAGAAACCTGTGTTCGTCTACAAGATGATTGCCCGAGGCACAGTCGAGGAAAAGATTCAGCACTTGCAGAGGGAGAAATCCGACCTGGCGGCCGGCGTGCTGGATGGGCGCAAGGCCGGGGACTGGAAGTTGCAGAGCGATGATATCGAGGCGCTGTTTGCGCCGCTGCCGGACAAGTTTGAAAAGCGCTGAGATTCTCAGCGCCTGTTCATTCAAGTCATTGCAGAGCCCGAATCAACCCTTGAGTACGCGCGCCAGTGTCGATTTCACCTTGCCCATGCCATCGTGCAACGCCTGCTCGATCTCGGCCATGGTGATCACTTCCGTGGTCTTGCCCGCCGCCGGGTTCACCACCAGCGACAGACAGGCGTAATCCAGACCCAGCTCACGAGCCAGCGCCGCTTCCGGCATGCCGGTCATGCCGACGATGTCGCAACCGTCTCGCTCCAGACGTACGATCTCGGCCACGGTTTCCAGTCGCGGACCCTGGGTGCAGGCGTAAACGCCCTGATCGCTGTATTCGCAACCTTCGGCAGCCAACGCTGCAATCAGTTGCTGACGCAGCGGCTCGCTGTAGGGAAAGCTGAAGTCGATATGTGTGACATGTTCCAGATCATCGGCGAAATAGGTGTGTTCGCGCCCACTGGTGTAGTCCACGATCTGATGCGGCACGCAGAAATGTCCGGTGCCCATTGCCGGATGGATCCCGCCCACGGCGTTGACCGCGATGATTGCTTCTGCCCCGGCCTGCTGCAACGCCCACAGATTGGCGCGATAGTTGACCTTGTGTGGCGGAAAACGATGCGGGTGGCCGTGACGAGCGAGGAACAGCACTTCCTTGCCGGCATATTCACCAATCTGGACTTCAGCCGAAGGCTCACCATAAGGCGTATCCACCGCCAGCGACTGACGAATGCTCAGGCCTTCCAGCTGGGTCAGGCCGGTGCCACCGATGATTGCGTAAACCGTCATAGCGAAAAATCCTTAATCGATCAGTTGAGCGTCTTTGAGCGCGCCGACAGCGGTCAGCCAGCGCGGATCCTGACGGTATTCGGTATTGGCGAACGCCTGACCACGCATGCGTGCGATGCGCGGCGACGGCTTGACCTTCATGCGCTGGGCGGCGCTCAGGGCCAGCTCGGCGGCTGCACGGTCGTTGCACACCAGGCCCATGTCGCAACCGGCGCTGAGTGCCGCCTCGATACGGCTCGCCGCATCGCCGACCACGTGCGCGCCAGCCATGGAGAGGTCGTCACTGAAAATCACGCCATCGAACTGCAACTCGCCGCGCAGGATATCCTGCAACCAGCGCCGTGAAAAACCGGCGGGCTGCGCATCGACTTGCGGATAAATCACGTGGGCCGGCATCACGGCAGCCAATTGTTTGCTCAGTCTGGCGAATGGCACGAGATCGTTGGCGCGGATCTCTTCGAGGCTGCGCTCGTCGTTGGGGATTGCAACGTGAGAGTCGGCTTCCGCCCAGCCGTGGCCGGGGAAATGCTTGCCAGTGGCAGCCATACCAGCACTGTTCATGCCTTTGATGAAAGCGCCGGCCAGCAATGCGGCACGCTCCGGATCGCCTTCGAACGAACGGGTGCCGACCACGGCGCTGCGCTGGTAATCCAGATCCAGCACAGGGGCAAAGCTCAGGTCGAGGCCGACCGCCAGTACTTCAGTGGCCATGATCCAGCCGCATTGCTCGGCCAGATATTCGGCGTTCGGATTGTCAGCGATGGCGCGCATGGCTGGCAGGCGTACAAAGCCCTGACGCAGGCGCTGGACACGACCGCCCTCCTGGTCCACCGCCAGCAGCAGATCCGGACGGATGGCCCGGATCGCCGCACTCAGCTCGCGCACCTGGCGCGGATGCTCGATATTGCGGGCAAAAATGATCAGGCCACCCACTTCGGGCTGACGCAACAATTGGCGATCTTCGGCCGTCAGCCAGGTACCGGCGACGTCCACCATCAACGAGCCTTGCAGGCCAGCAGTCATAGAAATTCCTTGAAAACGAAAAACCCGTCGCCCACGAAACCACCACCAGGGGCATTGCCCGGCAGGTTGGTGATTTCAATGAGAAACGGGTTCAGAACGAGAGTCGGCATGGGCGGCTAGCTTAGCGGATGTCCGCAGCCGCGCCCACCCATGGACCGTTAAACCTTGGCCGGTGCCGGCGCTGATTTGCTGCGCGGCCGCAGTTGTGCCGTCGCCATCGCGGTATCGGTGACACCGGTTTCGGCACGCATGCCGGCCGCCAGGAACGGCACCATCAGACGCATCACCTGCTCGATGGAGGTGTTGACGCCGAAGTCGGTCTCGGCAATCGCACGCAAGGCCTTGATGCCCGACATGCTGAACGCCGCAGCGCCGAGCATGAAGTGCACGCGCCAGAACAGTTCGATGGGGGGAATGCGCGGTGCGGCTTCGTTAACCAGCAACATGTAGCGGCGGAATACCTTGCCGTACATGTCTTCCAGGTAACGACGCAGGTGGCCCTGGCTCTGACTGAAGGCCAGCCCCAGCAGGCGCATGAAAATCGACAAGTCGTTACCACTGCGAGGCTGCACCACAAGAGCTTGTTCGACGAGGATTTCCAGCAGTTCTTCGAGCGATGGCTTGTTTTCTGGTTTAGCCTGGCGGCGCTCCAGCTCTTTGTCGAGGCTGATGCAGAATGGGCCGAGGAAGCGCGAGAACACCGCCTGGATCAGCGCCTTCTTCGAGCCGAAGTGATAATTCACCGCTGCGAGGTTGACCCCGGCCTTGCTGGTGATCAGACGCAATGAGGTTTCAGCGAAACCTTTTTCCGCGAACAGCTGTTCTGCAGCATCAAGAATGCGTTCAACGGTTTCCGACTGGGCCATGGCTACTCCGCCTGACAAACACTTGTTTGAAACATACGTTTCAGCCTATGCCTTGTCAAGCCTGCCGGTTCGTTTTGGGAATGGTCGGTCAGATATTTAACCACAACAAGGACGCCACATTAATCGATGCCGTCACTGACCGTCCGGCGGCCTGGCAAAAAACGATCATTGCCAAGATCACTTCACTGTATATAATCCCAGTCACTGTATAAAAAGACAGAGCGATCAATATGCTTAAGCTGACGCCACGCCAAGCCGAGATTCTGGCCTTCATCAAACGCTGCCTCGAAGACAACGGCTACCCGCCGACCCGTGCGGAAATCGCTCAGGAACTGGGTTTCAAATCGCCCAACGCTGCCGAAGAGCATCTCAAGGCGCTCGCTCGCAAAGGCGCGATCGAAATGACCCCAGGGGCCTCTCGCGGCATTCGAATCCCCGGCTTTGAAGCCAAAGTCGACGAATCGACCCTCCCGATTATCGGTCGAGTGGCCGCCGGTGCGCCGATTCTCGCCCAGCAGCACATCGAAGAGTCCTGCAACATCAACCCGGCCTTCTTCCACCCTCGCGCAGATTACCTGTTGCGGGTCCACGGGATGAGCATGAAGGACATCGGTATTTTCGACGGTGATCTTCTGGCAGTTCACACGACCCGGGAAGCACGTAACGGCCAGATCGTAGTCGCCCGGATTGGCGATGAAGTGACGGTCAAACGCTTCAAGCGCGATGGCAGCAAGGTCTGGTTGATCGCAGAGAACCCTGAGTTTGCCCCCATCGAAGTCAACCTGAAAGATCAGGAACTGGTGATCGAAGGCTTGAGTGTCGGCGTCATCCGCCGCTAAAGGAGGCTTTATGCAGTTCCCACACGCACCCCAGCAAACACAACTGCCGTTGTTCGAAGCGTTTCTCGCGCAACCTCTCGCCCCCATCCTCAAGGATGTTGTCGAGCGTCCGTGGAATACCGAACCCGAAGCGTTCAGCGAGCTGTCACTGCGCGGCGCAGCCGGGAACTGCCTGAACCTGCTGGCACCCATTCTTCGTGAATTGAGTGATGATCAGGACGCACGATGGCTGACCCTGATTGCGCCACCGGCGAGCCTGACCCAAACCTGGTTGCGGGATGCCGGATTGAATCGTGAACGCATCCTGCTGTTGCAGCCGCGCGGCGCACAGAGCGCTCAGCAACTGGCTTGCGAAGCCTTGCGCCTGGGTCGTAGCCATACGGTGGTGACATGGTTGAACCCGCTCAATTCAGGTTCACGCCAACAACTGATCAGCGCCGCCCGCACCGGGGACGCTCAAAGTCTGAATATTAGATTGGGCTGACTTGATACGCACTGTCTGAAGCGCGGGGCTTCTCAAGGGATAGAGAAGCCGACCGAAGCAATACTCGACGGGCGGTGCTCAATGAAGAACCCGTGGCCCCTCTTCCTTGTCAAACTCGCCTTCAACCATTCGACCGGCCATCTGCACGCCGACGCTCAGCATCGCTTTGGCAATTTCAACATGCTGGCCCTGCAGAAACGCCTTGGCATCCTCGGAGAAATCCAGAGTCACCAGAGAACCCTCGTCCTCAGCCCTGCGCAGTTCGATCCGGCCGTCTGGTAGCTCGACAATTTCTAGAAAGGATGTTGGCATAAAGGTCTGTTCTCCACGAAAGGCAGGGATTATATAGAGATCATTCGGGATTCGCTCAGGATCTTGACCAGCAGCATGCATCTCGCCGCTGCCAGCCAAGACGCCATCAGCACTCGTTCAAGCCTTCACGGAAACGGATAGCCAGGCCCTTCAGGTTCTGCCGCCAGCTCTCCAGCTCTTCACGACTCAACTCTTCGGGTGCCTGCTCTTCATCCAGATTGAACGCCTGAATCAGTGGCTGGGTCACATCACCTTTTGGCTTGTGTGGCACTCGTGGTGGCTGAAACAACGCGGAATGCGCAGACAGCAATTTAGCCAGCCAGGTTTGCGGATTACCCGCCAACTCAACCATCTCGGCCAACTCGGGGATCGCAATCGACTCGATCACTTCAGGGGTCAACAACGCTTCCGCCCGGGGCGCGTTAGCCTGTGGCAGCCGATAGAACCCTGCAATTTCGTGACACAGCCCCAGCAATGCGCCGTAGAGATGAAACAGCGCCGATTCGCGCCCGGCCTGAATCAACGCCAGCGAATTCATCGCCCGCCCCTCTTCAGCCCTGGCCAGCGCTTCCAGCGACAGACCCGCGAAATAGATCTTCTGATTGGTACGGGTATAGAGCTCGTGGGCCATATCGGCACTCTCCGCAGCGAAACAATTTCTTCATACAGGTCGGACAGTGTCATGGATCAACCAATCCGACCGCAAGCTTTAAACAAAAAGGCCACATGAAAACCAGAAGGTTGTCATGCGGCCTTTTGTGTTGAAGCCACCTTATCAGGGCAACCTCAGATCAGCACCAGCTCAAGCCTTGGCTTTCGCCGGACGCTTGTCTTCGACCGTCCACTTGCCACCGTCATAGAACGCCTTCCAGCCAGTCGGCTTGCCGTCGACTTCGGTCTGGACGTATTGCTCCTTGGTCTTGCGGCTATAGCGGATCACGGCTGGCAGGCCATCCGGATCCTTCTGCGGCGCTTCGCACAGGAAGTGGTACTTCGGATCGATCTCATCCTTGTGCGGCAGAATCTCGATCACCAGCGGAGCACGGGTTTCGCGGTTTTTCGGGAATTGGCTGGCCGCCAGAAACAGGCCGGAAGCACCGTCACGCAGAATGTAGGTGTCGTTGACCTTTTCGCATTTCAGCTCAGGCATCTTCACCGGATCCATCTTCGGCGGCGCCGCGTCCCCGCTCTTCAGCAGCTTGCGGGTGTTCTTGCACGTCGGGTTGGTGCAACCGAAGAACTTGCCGAAACGGCCGGTCTTGAGCTGCATCTCGCTGCCGCACTTGTCGCACTCCAGGCTCGGACCTTCGTAGCCCTTGATGCGGTAGCTGCCCTCTTCGATCTCGTAGCCGGCGCAATCCGGGTTGTTACCGCAGATGTGCAGCTTGCGCTTTTCGTCGAGCAAGTAGGCGTCCATCGCCGTACTACAGATCGGGCAGCGGTGCTTGCCGCGCAGTACCAGGGATTCCGACTCACCTTCGTCGTCCGCCGCGATTTCATCGCCCGGCACCAGGTTGACGGTGGCCTTGCAACGTTCTTTCGGCGGCAGGCTGTAGCCCGAGCAGCCGAGGAACACGCCAGTCGACGCAGTACGGATCTGCATCGGGCGGCCGCAGGTGGTGCACGGAATATCGGTCATCACCGGCTGGTTGGCACGCATGCCGGCTTCCGGATTCTCCGCCACTTCGAGTTTTTTCTTGAAGTCGCCGTAGAACTCGTCCAGCACGTTTTTCCAGTCGCGCTCGCCCTGAGCCACGTCATCGAGGTTCTCTTCCATGCCGGCGGTAAAGCCGTAGTCCATGAGGTTCGAGAAGCTCTCGGACAGACGCTCGGTGACGATGTCGCCCATTTTTTCCGAATAGAAACGACGGTTATGCAGGGTCACATAACCGCGATCCTGAATGGTCGAGATGATTGCCGCGTAGGTCGAAGGACGGCCGATGCCGCGCTTTTCCATTTCCTTCACCAGGCTGGCTTCCGAGTAACGGGCCGGCGGCTTGGTGAAATGCTGGGTCGGATCAAGCTTGATCAGCTTCATCACGTCGCCCTGAGCCATGTCGGGCAGGACATCGTCGTCGCCCGGCTTGGTGATTTGCGGCAGGACACGGGTGTAGCCGTCAAACTTCAGGATACGGCCCTTGGCACGCAGCTCGAAGTCGCCAGCGGCCACGCTGACGGTGGTCGACAGATATTGGGCCGGCAGCATCTGGCAAGCCAGAAACTGGCGCCAGATCAGCTCGTAGAGGCGCTCAGCGTCACGCTCCATGCCAGCCAGCTTGCTTGGTGTGGTGTTGGCGTCGGAAGGACGAATCGCTTCGTGAGCCTCTTGTGCGCCTTCCTTGCTGCTGTAGACGTTCGGCGTTTCCGGCAGGTACTTCTTGCCGAATTCGTCTTCGATGTAGGTACGCGCCATCGTCACGGCATCCGCCGAGAGGTTGGTCGAGTCGGTACGCATATAAGTGATGTAGCCGGCTTCGTACAGACGCTGGGCCATCATCATGGTTTTCTTCACGCCGAAGCCGAGGCGGTTGCTCGCGGCCTGTTGCAGCGTGGAGGTGATGAACGGTGCCGACGGCTTGCTGCTGGTCGGCTTGTCTTCACGCTTGACGATGCTGTAGCTGGAGGACTTCAGCTTCTCCAGCGCCGCCATGGCCTGAGCTTCGTTGAGGGGCTTGAAAGCTTCGCCCTTTTCACGCGCCACTTCGAAACGCACGGTCGAGCCTTTTGCAGTGCCGAGATCGGCATGCACTTCCCAGTATTCTTCCGGGATGAACGCGCGAATTTCACGCTCACGCTCGACCACCAGCTTCACGGCCACCGATTGCACGCGACCGGCGGACAAACCGCGAGCGATCTTCGCCCACAGCAGCGGCGAGACCATGTAGCCGACGACGCGATCGAGGAAACGACGGGCCTGCTGCGCGTTCACTCGATCGATGTCGAGTTCGCCCGGCTCCGAGAAGGCTTCCTGGATCGCCTTCTTGGTGATTTCGTTGAACACCACACGCTTGTAGCGGCTGTCGTCACCGCCGATGGCTTCGCGCAGGTGCCAGGCAATGGCTTCCCCCTCGCGATCCAAGTCGGTTGCGAGATAGATGGTGTCAGCATCCTTGGCGAGCCGGCGCAGCTCTTCGATGACCTTTTCCTTGCCCGGGAGGATCTCGTACTTGGCTTTCCAGCCATGATCGGGATCGACACCCATGCGCGAGACCAGCTGCTTGCGCGCCTTCTCTTTCGGCGACAGCGCTGGCGCTTCGCCTGCAGCTGCCTTGCCGCGCTTGGCGGCTGGCTCCTTGCTGGCGCTAGCCGAACCGCTGGTGGGCAGGTCTCGGATATGGCCGATACTCGACTTCACCACGTATTGGTTGCCCAGATACTTGTTGATGGTCTTGGCCTTAGCCGGGGATTCCACAATGACCAGCGATTTGCCCATGGATCAGAAAATTCCTGAATTCTAGAAGTGAAAGGCGGTTGGCGCCTGACGCGGCACCGCTATATATAGTGGCTACAAGGTGAGGTCAAGCGCAGGGTTTTGCGCGCACTCGCCTTACGGCTTCGAAAAAAGGCTCGGTTCGGCTTGCACCAAAGCAAAGCGTGGGACCTGCTCGCCGTCAACCTCGACGGACTCCAGGAACATGCTCAAGGGACGTACCCAGAAGCCGTAATCGCCATACAGGGCTTGGTAAAAGACCACTTCTTCTTCGGTCTCGGAATGCCGCGCGACACTGAATACGCGGTACTGCGGACCTTTGTAATGTTGGTAGAGCCCAGGTTGTATCGGCATGCTTCGGCCCTCACTCAAATTTTTTCAAAATAAAAACAAAAATAAATCCGCAAAAACAAAAACCGGGGCACTTGGCCCCGGCTTCCATCGACGAGACGCTTAAACGCGTTCGAAGACGGTGGAGATGCCTTGGCCGAGGCCAATGCACATGGTGGCCACCCCGAAGGTACCGCCATTCTGCTTCATCACGTTCAGCAAAGTGCCGGAAATACGGGCACCGGAGCAACCGAACGGGTGACCCAAGGCGATCGCGCCGCCGTGCAGGTTAACCTTCTCATTCATCTTGTCGAGCACTTTCAGGTCTTTCAGCACTGGCAGGGCCTGTGCGGCGAACGCTTCGTTGAGCTCGAAGAAGTCGATATCGTTGATACCCAGGCCCGCACGCTTGAGTGCTTTCTGAGTCGCCGGTACCGGACCATAACCCATGATCGCCGGATCCACACCCGCCACCGCCATCGAACGAATCACCGCCATTGGCTGGATGCCCAGGTCCTGCGCACGCTGCGCCGACATCACGATCATGCACGAAGCACCATCGGTGATCTGCGACGAAGTACCGGCAGTCACGGTACCGCCCTTTGGATTGAACGCCGGCTTCAGAGCCGCCAGACTTTCCAAGGTGGTTTCCGGACGAATGGTTTCGTCGTAGTCGAAGGTTTTCAGGAAACCGTGCTCGTCGTAACCCTGCATCGGGATGATTTCGTCCTTGAACTTGCCTTCCACAGTCGCCTTGTGGGCCAACTGGTGGGAACGCACGCCAAAGGCGTCCTGCTGTTCGCGAGTGATGCCGTGCATTTTGCCTAGCATTTCAGCGGTCAACCCCATCATGCCCGAGGCTTTCGCCGCGTACAGGGACATGTGCGGGTTCGGATCGACACCGTGCATCATGCTCACGTGGCCCATATGCTCGACGCCACCAACCACGAATACGTCACCGTTACCGGTCATGATCGCTTGCGCAGCGGTGTGCAGGGCGCTCATCGACGAGCCACACAGACGGCTGACGGTCTGGCCGGCCGAGGTGTGCGGGATCTGGGTCATCAGCGACGCCATCCGCGCGATGTTCCAGCCCTGCTCCAGGGTCTGGTTGACGCAGCCCCAGATCACGTCCTCGACTTCGGCAGGATCGACCTTGGTGTTGCGTTCCAGCAGTTTGCTGATCAGGTGCGCCGACATGTCTTCGGCGCGGGTGTTGCGGTGCATGCCGCCCTTGGAGCGGCCCATCGGAGTACGACCGAAGTCGACAATCACGACGTCTCTAGGATTCAAGCTCATAAGTTCACTCTCACTCTAGTTGGGGGCGCTTAACCGAAGAAGCTCTGGCCGTTCTTGGCCATTTCACGCAGCTTCGCGGTCGGGTGGTACAGCGCGCCCAAATCAGCGTACTGGTCGGCCAGGGCAACGAACTCGGCAACACCGATCGAATCGATGTAGCGCAGCGCACCGCCACGGAATGGAGGGAAACCAATACCGTAGACCAGACCCATGTCGGCTTCGGCAGCAGTTTCGACGATGCCGTCTTCCAGGCAACGCACGGTTTCCAGGCACAGCGGGATCATCATCCAGTTGATGATGTCTTCGTCAGTGACTTCACGCTGCTCGTAGACGATCGGCTTGAGCACTTCCAGTACCGACGGATCAGCAACCTTCTTCTGCTTGCCTTTCTTGTCGGCCTCGTAGGCGTAGAAGCCCTTGCCGTTCTTCTGCCCCAGACGCTTGGCTTCGTAAAGCACGTCGATGGCCGAACGACGGTCGTCCTTCATGCGGTCCGGGAAGCCTTCAGCCATCACGTCACGACCGTGGTGGCCGGTGTCGATGCCGACCACGTCCATCAGATACGCCGGGCCCATCGGCCAGCCGAATTTCTCCATGATCTTGTCGATACGGACGAAGTCCACACCGGCGCTGACCAGCTTGGCGAAACCGCCGAAGTACGGGAACAGCACCCGGTTGACCAGGAAGCCCGGGCAGTCGTTGACGACGATCGGGTTCTTGCCCATTTTCTTGGCGTAGGCAACGGTGGTGGCAATCGCCTGTTCGCTGGATTTCTCGCCACGAATCACTTCCACCAGCGGCATCATGTGCACCGGGTTGAAGAAGTGCATGCCGACGAAGTTTTCCGGACGCTTGAGTGCCTTGGCCAGCAGGCTGATGGAAATGGTCGAGGTGTTGGACGCGAGGATGGTGTCCTCTTTGACCTTGTCTTCGACTTCCGCCAGAACGGCTTGCTTGACCTTCGGGTTCTCGACCACGGCTTCCACGACCAGGTCGACGTGACCGAAATCGCCGTAGGACAGCGTAGGACGAATGCCGTTGAGCACTTCAGCCATTTTCGCAGCGGTCATGCGGCCTTTATCAACGCGACCGACCAGCAGCTTGGCGGCTTCCGCCAGACCTTGCTCGATGCCGTGTTCATTGATGTCCTTCATCAGGATCGGCGTGCCTTTGGACGCCGACTGATAAGCGATACCGCCACCCATGATGCCAGCGCCCAGCACGGCAGCCTGCTTCACGTCCTTGGCGATTTCGTCGTAGGCCTTGGCCTTTTTTTTCAGCTCCTGATCGTTCAGGAACAGCCCGATCAAGCTCTGCGCGGCAGAGGTCTTGGCCAGTTTCACGAAACCTGCGGCTTCGACTTCCAGCGCCTTGTCGCGACCGAAGTTCGCGGCTTTCTGGATAGTCTTGATCGCTTCAACCGGGGCCGGGTAGTTCGGGCCGGCCTGGCCAGCCACAAAACCCTTGGCAGTTTCGAAAGCCATCATTTGTTCAATGGCGTTCAGCTTGAGCTTTTCCAGCTTCGGCTGACGCTTGGCCTTATAGTCAAACTCGCCGGAGATGGCGCGCTTGATCAGTTCAAGGGCAGCATCCTGCAGCTTCTCGGGAGCAACCACCGCATCGACGGCGCCGACTTTGAGCGCGTCTTCAGGACGGTTTTCCTTGCCGGCGGCAATCCACTCGATGGCGTTGTCGGCACCGATCAGGCGCGGCAGACGCACGGTACCGCCGAAGCCCGGGTAGATGCCCAGCTTGACTTCCGGCAGACCGATCTTGGCCTTGGTGGACATGACGCGGTAGTCCGCTGCCAGGCACATTTCCAGACCGCCACCCAGGGCGATGCCGTTGATCGCGGCCACGGTCGGAACGTTGAGGTCTTCGAAATCGCTGAAGATCTTGTTGGCTTCGAGATTGCCTGCAACCAGCTCGGCATCCGGCAGCTTGAAGTTGTCGACAAATTCGGTGATGTCGGCGCCGACGATGAACACGTCCTTGCCACTGCTGACGATCACGCCCTTGATCGAAGCATCTGCCTTGATGGTGTCTACGGCCTGACGCAGTTCGTTCAGGGTAAGACGGTTGAACTTGTTGACGGACTCACCCTTGAGGTCGAATTTCAATTCGACGATGCCACTTTCAAGAGCTTTAACCGTGATGGCTTTACCTTCGTAAATCATCAACTGATCTCCACGATATGGAAGCTGAACAGTACACGTCGGACGCAGGCGAATGGCTCGGCAGGACGCTTTTTCGTCAATGCTGACACCAATCCACCCGGCACACCCGCCAACGCGATAGTCGGGATTCTGTAGGAGCAGTCTGCAATACAAACGCTCAATTCATACGCCCGTTTGATTTGGGTACGCCACCTTCACGGAATTTCCGACAATTGTCAATCGCCCTAAATACGGGTTGAAATGCGACTTTGCGGTCATTTCTGTAAGACGCAGCCCGGCCACACATGCCTGCATGTCAGGGCATTCATAAGATTAATAGTTAGAAAAGTCGCCCTAATTCGCTGCAAGCCTTGTTTAACAGGCTACGCTGGCGGGACTACGAAGGAAAACAGACGCACGTCTGCTGACCGGATCACTCGGAATCAGCACTGAAAAGAATTTCCGGCCTGCCTGGCCAACCCCGCCCGATGAATCATGTCGGGCTTTTTATTGCTCGTCTGCCAGACGTTTCGCACCGTTGCAGCGCGAAACTTCAGCGAATCATGCCAGCGCTTTCAGCGTTGCATCAATTTCCAGCAGAACCGAAGCGTCACCCTTCTCGCCCCAATAGAGCGCAATCATCTGTTTGTCGGCCTCAACCTTGAACACGTTGCCCGGCAATTTTTCGAAATGATTCAGCAAAAGTGGATCGTCACAGGCTTCCTGCCACTGATTGACCCACACACCCGGGGATTTCTGCCAATACGTCCAGCACGCAGGCTGCCTGCTGCGTCGCGGCCGGTGGTATTGCGCACACGGGTTTGGCGGCTCCTGGCTCAACCAGTGCGGCCACTCCTGAGGCGCCAGCTGCATGGCCAGCCCGATGCGCCGGGCCTCCGTGCGCAAGGCTATCCGGCCACTCTGTGCGCGGGACGGACGCAACCATGCCAGCGGACTCAACACCACCAGCAGGATTGACACCACCAGCCAGACCGTCATATCTCTACTCCCGTTTTTAAATGCGCCGATTTTGAATGAGCCCATTGCGTGACGCTGGAACCAATGCGCTTGAAACCAGCCATACTTACCAATATTGATCCCTCACGAGGAGCACCTCATGCCCTACCACCATATCCTGGTCGCCGTAGATCTGACCGAAGAGTGCGACCCTGTGATCCACCGCGCCCGAGAGCTGTCGGTGAGCAATGGCGCCAAGCTGTCGCTGGTGCATATCGTCGAACCGATGGCCATGGCCTTCGGCGGTGACGTGCCGATGGATCTGTCACAACTGCAACAACAGCAGTTCGATCAGGCCAAGGAACGTCTGGAACGCCTGAAGCACAAGTACACCGAACTCGAAGGCGCCAACTGCCACCTGACCTACGGCCAGCCCCGTCAGGAAATCCACCATTTCGCCAAGGAACAGCAGTGCGACCTGATCGTGGTCGGCAGCCATGGCCGACACGGTTTGGCGCTGCTATTGGGCTCGACCGCCAACGATGTCCTGCACGGCGCGCCTTGCGATGTGCTGGCGGTGCACCTGGTCAAACGCTGATCCCACTCGCTTGTGAAAAGCTGAAAAGCCCGGCACCCATTACTGGATGCCGGGCTTTTTCATGCCTTGAAACAATCAGGCGTCCAGCTCGGCCCAACGCTCCACCAGCGCATCCAGCTCAGCCTGCAATTGCTCCAGTGAAGCAATCACCTTGGCCGTCTCGGCCGGCGGACGCTGATAGAAACCAGCCTCAGCCATTTCAGCCTCGACAGCAGCGATCTGCTGTTCCTTGGCATCGATGTCGCCCGGCAGCGCTTCCAGCTCGCGCTGAAGCTTGTAGCTCAGCTTTTTCTTCGCCGCCGGGGCCGCCGCGACTGGTGCGGCAACCGGAGCCGGTTCGGCAGTGACCACCGCCGAATTCAGGTCGGCCTTGCCGGATTTGCTTTCGGTCACGCCCAACAGACGCGGCGAACCGCCCTGGCGGATCCAGTCCTGATAGCCGCCAACGTACTCGCGAACCTTGCCTTCACCTTCGAAGACCAGAGTGCTGGTGACCACGTTGTCGAGGAATGCCCGGTCGTGGCTGACCATCAGTACGGTGCCGTTGAAAGTCAGCAACACTTCTTCGAGCAGCTCGAGGGTTTCCACGTCCAGATCGTTGGTCGGTTCGTCGAGCACCAGCAGGTTCGCAGGCTTGCTGAACAGTTTGGCCAGCAGCAGACGTGCGCGCTCACCACCGGACAACGCTTTCACCGGTGTGCGGGCACGCTGCGGGCTGAACAGGAAGTCGCCGAGGTAGCTGAGCACGTGGCGGCTCTGGCCGTCGATGTCGATGAAGTCGCGCCCCTCGGCGACGTTGTCGATCACGGTCTTTTCCAGATCCAGTTGATGACGCAGCTGATCGAAGTAGGCCACATCGATCCGGGTGCCCTCTTCCACTTTGCCGCTGGTCGGTTGCAGGCCGCTGAGCATCAGTTTCAGCAGGGTGGTCTTGCCGGTGCCGTTGGCACCAAGCAGGCCGATCCGGTCGCCGCGCTGCAGCACCATCGAGAAATCGCGAATCAGGAACGGGCCGCCCGGATGCGCGAAGCTCACGTTATCCAGCACCATCACCTGCTTGCCAGACTTCTCGGCAGTTTCCAGCTGGATGTTGGCTTTGCCGGTACGCTCACGACGCTCGCTACGCTCGACGCGCAACGCTTTCAGTGCGCGAACCCGGCCTTCGTTACGGGTACGCCGGGCCTTGATGCCCTGACGGATCCACACCTCTTCCTGCGCCAGACGCTTGTCGAACAGCGCGTTGGCCGTTTCTTCGGCAGCCAGTGCGGCTTCCTTGTGAACCAGGAAACTGGCGTAGTCGCCGTTCCAGTCGATCAGGCCGCCGCGATCCAGTTCGAGGATGCGGGTGGCGAGGTTTTGCAGGAAGGAACGGTCGTGCGTGATGAACAACACGGCGCCCTGGAAATCCTTCAAGGCTTCTTCAAGCCAGGCAATTGCACCAATGTCCAGGTGGTTGGTTGGCTCGTCGAGCAGCAGCAGATCCGGCTCGGATACCAGCGCCTGCGCCAGCAGCACACGACGACGCCAGCCGCCGGACAGTTCGGCGAGGGTCTTGTCGGCCGGCAGTTGCAGGCGGCTCAAGGTGCTGTCGACCAAGGTCTGCAAGCGCCAGCCGTCACGGGCTTCGAGGTCGTGCTGGACGTGCATCAGCTTTTCCAGGTCGGCGTCGGTGACGATGTTCTGGCTCAGGTGATGGTATTCGGCGAGCAAGGCGCCCACACCGTCGAGGCCTTCGGCGACCACGTCGAACACCGTCCGCTCGTCGGCCACCGGCAATTCCTGCGGCAATTCACCGATTTTCAGACCGGGGGCACGCCACACCGAGCCGTCATCAGGCTTCTGGTTGCCCTTGACCAGTTTCATCATGCTGGACTTGCCAGTGCCGTTGCGACCGATGATGCACACCCGCTCACCACGGGCGATCTGCCAGGACACCTTGTCCAACAACGGCATCGCGCCGAATGCAAGGGACACATCGCTGAATTTGAGCAGGGTCATGAGCTTCTCCAAAAACCGGGCGCGCATTCTACCTGAATCGAGGGCCGAACAGGCCGGCAATTTCACCGCTGACGTACTCTGCACAACATTTGTTGCGATCTTGTGCCGCAAGGCCGGCAAAGCTTTCGCCGTCTGCTGGCAAAAGGCTAAGCTACAGACAATTCAGTGCCGCCCACGCTGGCACTTGTCATGATTTCTCTGCCCGGATGTCTCATGCGCAGTCGCCTTCTCAGTGTTTTGTCCTGTTTGCTACTCACCGCCGCTGCTGCTCAATCCGCCCAGGCGGTGGACCTGTCCACCCAGCGTCAGTATTACGATGAGGCCAAGCGCGCCCTGGCCAAGGGCGACACCGGCCCGTACTTCCGTTACAGCCAGGCCCTCGCCGACTACCCGCTTGAGCCGTACCTGGCCTACGACGAGCTGACCGCCCGCCTCAAGACTGCCAGCAACGCGGAAATCGAAAAGTTCCTCGCCGAACACGGTGATCTGCCTCAGGCCAACTGGATGAAGTTGCGCTGGCTGCGCTGGCTGGCCGATCGTGGCGACTGGGCGACGTTCGTCAAGTATTACGACCCGAAGCTCAACTTCACCGAACTGGACTGTCTGAACGCGCAGTACCAGATCAGCAGCGGCCACAAGGCCGAGGGTTACGCCAACGCCGACAAACTGTGGCTGACCGGCAAATCGCAGCCTGCCGCGTGTGATGCGCTGTTCGGGATCTGGGCCGCCGACGGTCAACTGACCGAGCAAAAACGCTGGGAGCGCACCAAACTCGCCGCACAGACACGCAACTATCCGCTGGCCAACAGCCTGGTCAATGGCCTGACCACCCTCGCCCCTCGCGGGCGCCTGTTGGTGGATGTGGCGCAAAAACCTGAACTGCTCAACCAGCCGTCGCGCTTCACCCCGGCCGACGAACCGATGTCGGACATCGTCAGCCTCGGCCTGCGCCGTCTGGCCCGTCAGGATCCGGACAAGGCCATGGATCTGCTCGATGGCTACGCCAGCAGCATGCATTTCTCCCGGGATGAAAAAGTCGCCATCGCCCGTGAAATCGGTCTGACCCTGGCCCGTCGCTTCGACAGCCGCGCCCTGGACGTGATGACCAAATATGACCCGGAACTGCGCGATAACACCGTGTCCGAATGGCGCCTGCGTCTGCTGCTGCGTCTGGCACGCTGGGACGATGCCTATCAGTTGACCCGTCGCCTGCCGCAGGATCTGGCGACCACCAACCGCTGGCGCTACTGGCAGGCCCGCAGCCTGGAACTGGCGCAACCGCAGAACCCCGAAGCACAAACGCTGTACAAAGGTCTGGCGCGGGAGCGGGACTTCTACGGTTTCCTCGCCGCCGACCGTTCGCAGCAGCCCTATTCGCTGGTCAACAAACCGCTGGTGCTCAGCCAGGCCATCATCAACAAGGTGCGCAACACCCCCGGTGTCCGCCGTGCACTGGAATTCCATGCCCGCGGGCAGATCGTCGACGGCCGTCGCGAGTGGTATCACGTCAGCCGTCACTTCAATCGCGACGAAATGGTCGCCCAGGCCAAACTGGCTTATGACCTGAAGTGGTACTTCCCGGCGATCCGCACCATCAGCCAGGCGCAATACTGGGACGACCTGGACATCCGCTTCCCGATGGCCCACCGCGACACCCTCGTGCGTGAAGCCAAGGTCCGTGGCCTGCACTCGAGCTGGGTGTTCGCCATCACCCGTCAGGAAAGCGCCTTCATGGACGACGCCCGCTCCGGCGTCGGCGCCAGCGGCCTGATGCAACTGATGCCCGGCACCGCCAAGGAAACCGCGCGCAAGTTCAGCATTCCGATGGCTTCGCCACAGCAGGTGCTCGATCCGGACAAGAACATCCAGCTCGGCGCCGCCTACCTGAGTCAGGTGCACAGCCAGTTCAACGGCAACCGCGTACTTGCCTCCGCCGCCTACAACGCCGGCCCCGGCCGCGTGCGCCAGTGGCTGCGCGGCGCCGACCACCTGAGCTTCGACGTGTGGGTGGAAAGCATCCCGTTCGACGAAACCCGCCAGTACGTGCAGAACGTGCTGTCCTACTCGGTGATCTACGGCCAGAAACTCAACTCGCCGCAACCGCTGGTGGATTGGCATGAGCGGTACTTTGACGATCAGTGATCGTTCAGCGCCTGGCTGACAGATCAGCGTAAACAAAAATGCCCGCATCGATAGATGCGGGCATTTTTTATGGCGCTCGACCGGGTCGTCTACAGGGTCGGTTACTCAGTCGGTTACTGGCTCGGTCGAAGCCTGATGTCCATCACTGAACTGCAACGCCGCCAACCGCGCATACAGCGGATTGCTGGCGATCAGCTCCTGATGCGTGCCAATCGCCACCAGTTTGCCCTGATCCATCACCGCGATCCGGTCGGCGTTTTTCACCGTCGCCAACCGGTGGGCGATGACCAGCGTGGTGCGGTTTTGCATCAGGCTCGGCAATGCTTGCTGGATCAGGTGTTCGCTCTGTGCGTCGAGGGCGCTGGTGGCTTCGTCGAGCAGCAGGATCGGCGCGTCGACCAGCAACGCCCGGGCGATGGCCAGACGCTGGCGTTGCCCGCCTGACAGGCCGAGGCCGCCGTCGCCCAGGTGGGTCTGGTAGCCGTCGGGCATTTGCTCGATGAAGTCGTGGGCGTGAGCGATTTTCGCGGCTTCCCGGACTTGCTCCGGCGTGGCGGTCGGGCAACCGTAGCGAATGTTTTCTTCGACACTGCCGAAGAACAGCGCCGGGGTCTGCGAAACCAGTGCAAAACAGCGGCGCAGGTCCAGCGGATCAAGACTCTTCAACGGCACACCATCGATCAGGATTTGCCCTTCGCGGGGATCATAAAAGCGCAACAGCAAGTCATACACCGTGGACTTGCCCGCACCGGACGGCCCGACCAGCGCGAGGGTTTCGCCCGCATTGACCGTCAGACTCAAGCCGTCAACGGCATAGCTTTCGGGACGCGAAGGGTAGGAAAAGCGCACGTCCTGCAACGCCAGTTCGCCCTTGATCCGCTCCGGCAAGGTCACAAGTCCATCTTTGGGCGGTTGGATAATGTTCTGCGAACGCAACAATTCGGCGATGCGCTCGGCGGCGCCCGCTGCGCGCTGCAATTCGCCGATCACTTCGCTCAACGTGCCGAACGCACTGCCGACGATCAGGCTGTAGAACACGAACGCCGCCAGTTCACCGGCAGATATTCGCCCGGCGATCACGTCCATGCCACCGACCCACAACATCACCGCCACGGCGCCGAGCACCAGCACAATCACCAGCGTAATAAGCCAGGCCCGCTGGAAAATCCGTTTGCGCGCCGTTTCGAATGCCTGCTCGACAGTGGAGGCGAAACGCTGTTCGTCCTGCACCTGATGGTTGTAGGCCTGAACAGTCTTGATCTGGCCGAGGGTTTCCGACACGTAACTGCCAATGTCGGCGATCCGGTCCTGGCTCAATCGCGAGAGATTACGTACCCGTCGCCCGAAAATCAGGATCGGCGCAATCACCAGCGGCAGCGCAATCACCACGATGCTGGTGAGCTTGGCATTGGTGATGAACAGCAACACGACACCGCCAATGACCATCAGTAAATTGCGCAGGAACAACGACAGCGACGAGCCGATCACCGATTGCAGCAATGTCGTGTCAGCGGTCAGGCGCGACTGGATTTCCGAACTGCGGTTGTCCTCATAAAACCCGGGATGCAGGTAAACCAGATGGTTGAACACCTGCCGACGAATGTCCGCCACCACCCGTTCGCCAATCCATGACACCAGATAAAACCGGGCAAAGGTGCCGACCGCGAGCCCCAGCACCAGGAGCATGAACAGGCCAATGGACTGATTGAGCAGGTGCGGCGACTGGGTCATGAAGCCCTGATCGACCAGCAGCTTGATGCCCTGCCCCATCGACAGCGTAATACCGGCCGTGACAATCAATGCGAGTAGCGCACCGAAGGCCTGCCAGCGATAGGGCGCAAGAAAATGACTGGTCAGGCGCAGGGCCCGGCGGTGGCGCGAGGAAAGCATCGGGATCATTCAGGTTCACGTCGTGTGCTGATGGATAGGGCCAGCCTACAGACTCAAATGGGGTGGAACTCTGCAAATCACAATGAGTCAGGTTAATTATGACCGGCCAGACTACCTCCTAGATGCTATCGGTCTAATGCCCGGGTTGAGACGAACGGTCATTTCTGCTTGAGTGGAGATACCGTTCCGGAAAGATCGAAGGGAGTTGTCACAGCCTGGTCACCTGACGGTTTTATTGTGCTTACACAACCTGATGAGGAGACAGGCCATGTCCTTGCAACACAGCAGCGACGACAAGATTCAAGTGATCCGCACCAAGCCCGGCCAACCTCTGGGTTGCTCGATTATCGATAAGGATGGGCGCGAAGTGCCAATCACTGAAGACATGATCCAGAACGCCTGCCGCGAACTGGAGAAGCGATTGGTCAAGCCTGCCGAACAAAAGTGATATAGCCACCGTCTTCCTGACCCGGCCCCTGCAGGCCGGGTTTTTTCTGTCCGGTGTTTAAACGGCCACCGCCCCCAATGCCGACACGATCTGCCGCAGGGCTGGTGAATCCCCCTCAATTCTTACTTTCAACCCTTCGATTTCGCGACGCACCGGATACTGCTTGCGCAACACATCGAACGCCGCGCGTTGCTCGCCGACGCTGCCCAACAGGGTGCTGCGAAAATCCGCATCGTCCCGGCGCGGGTCGTACACGCCTCGGCACAACATCGCCAGCGCCCAGGCCGGATCGCTGTCGGCATGCAGGGAAACTTCCGACAACCACGGTGCCGGCAACAGATCGCCGAGCTGAATGCTGGCCGGCTGACCGATGAATTTGCAGTAAGCCTGATAGATCTGCGCCGTGCCGCGCTGTTTGCCATCGAGGCTGTAACCGGCGATGTGCGGAGTGGCCAGCACACAGAGTTCGGCCAGCGCCACATCGACTTGCGGCTCGGCTTCCCAGACGTCAAGCACCGCTTGCAGGTCTTCTCGCTCCAGCAGCACTTTGCGTAATGCGGCGTTATCCACCACCGGGCCACGGGCGGCGTTGATCAGCCAGGTACCGGGTTTGAGTTGTTGCAAACGTGGCTCGTCAAACAAGTGCCAGGTCGCACCTTCACCGCTGCGGGTCAGCGGCGTGTGCAAGCTGATCACGTCGCATTGCTCGATGATCTGCTCCAGGCTGACATAGTCGCCGCCCTCGGCCGCCTGACGCGGCGGATCGCAGACTATCACCTGCCAGCCCAGCCCCTTGAGTACCTTGATCAGGCGACCGCCGACTTCACCGGCGCCGATCACGCCATAGGTGCGCTGCGTCAGGTCGACGCCTTCGATTTCGGCGAGCGTCATCAGGCTGCCCAGCACGTAATCCACCACGCCCCGGGCGTTGCAGCCGGGCGCGCTGGACCAGGTGATGCCAGCCTCGTTGAAATAATCGAGGTCCAGATGATCGGTGCCGATGGTGCAGGTGCCGACAAAACGCACCTTGCTGCCTTCCAGCAACGCACGGTTGACGTTAGTCACTGAGCGCACCAGCAGCACGTCGGCCTGTTCGACCGTGGCCCGGTCAATGGAACGGCCCGGCACCCGGCGGATTTCTCCAAAACCGGCAAAAAAGGCATCGAGCAACGGGATATTTTCGTCGGCAACAATCAGCATGGCGGGGCTCCTTGGGCGGATCGGCAGTGTAGGCGCTGGGACTGCGATGAGCCAGCAGGCTGTTGTTTACAAATCCGCAACAGAGGAATTTTCCTGACCATTGTGTCAGCGGCGTAGAATGCCCGGCCTTGCGCATCAACCCCCTGTGGACGCTTTGCCTGTGAACTCCGTAACCGAACGCCCTGACGCCGTTTCCCTTAACCGCCCTGCCCGGGTTCGCCTGGAGCTGAAGAATCTGCTCGGCCTGGCCCTGCCGATCATGATCGCGCAATTGGCAACCACCGCCATGGGCTTCGTCGATGCGGTGATGGCCGGGCGCGTAGGGCCCAAGGATCTGGCGGCCGTGGCGCTGGGCAACTCGATCTGGGTGCCGGTGTTTCTGCTGATGACCGGCACCCTGCTGGCCACCACGCCGAAAGTCGCCCAGCGCTTCGGCGCGGGTACTCACAGCGAGATCGGCCCGATCGTGCGTCAGGCCTTGTGGCTGGCTCTGGTGGTCGGACTGATGGCGACCACCCTGCTGTTCTGCGCCGAACCGGTTCTGCACCTGATGAAAGTCGATCCGGAACTGATCGGTCCATGCATGCAATACCTGCACGGCATCGCCAGCGGTCTGCCGGCCGTGGCCTTCTACCATGTGCTGCGCTGCACCAGTGACGGCCTCGGTCGCACCCGCCCGGCGATGGTGCTGGGCCTGTGCGGTCTGGCGCTGAACATTCCGCTGAACTACGTGTTCATTTATGGCCACTTCGGCGTGCCGGCCATGGGCGGCGTCGGTTGCGGCTGGGCCACGGCGATCGTGATGTGGGTAATGGCACTAGGCCTGGCCGGTTACGAGCGCTGGGCCCCGGCCTACAAGTCGAGCGAACTGTTCAGCCGTTTCGACTGGCCGCAATGGGCAGTGATCAAGCGTTTGCTGGCCATCGGTCTGCCGATCGGCGTCGCGGTGTTTGCCGAGTCGAGCATCTTCGCGGTGATCGCGCTGCTGATCGGCAGCCTTGGCGCCACGGTGGTGGCCGGACACCAGATCGCGCTGAACGTCAGCTCGCTGGTGTTCATGATTCCATACTCGCTGGGCATGGCCGTGACCGTGCGTGTCGGCCAGGCTCTGGGCCGTGAAGAACCCCGCGAAGCGCGTTTCGCCGCGGGTGTCGGCATGGGCACCGCGCTGGCCTACGCCTGCCTGTCGGCGAGCATGATGTTGCTGATGCGCGAGCACATCGCGGCGATCTATACCTCTGATCCGATGGTGATTCACATCGCGGCGATGCTGATCGTGTATTCGGCGCTGTTCCAGTTCTCCGATGCGATCCAGGTCACCGCCGCTGGCGCCCTGCGCGGTTATCAGGACACGCGGGTGACGATGATCCTGACCTTGTTCGCCTATTGGGGCATCGGCCTGCCGGTGGGTTACGCCCTCGGCCTGACCGACTGGTTCGGCGAACCTCGCGGCCCGAGCGGTTTGTGGGAAGGCCTGATCGTCGGACTCAGCTGCGCGGCGCTGATGCTGTCGATCCGCCTGACGCGCAGTGCGCGCAAACGCATTCGCATCAGCCGCTCGATGGGCTGACCGGCCATAAAAAAAGACCTGCATTTGCAGGTCTTTTTTTGCCTTTCGATCAACCGGACTTCTTGCGGATCCAGTACAGATAGGTCCCGGCCTCTTCGTGCTGACCTACCAGTTCATGGTCGAGAAACACGCAGAACTTGGGGATGTCGCGGCGGGTCGACGGGTCGGTGGCGATCACCTTGAGCAGGCCGCCGGGCACCAGGTCACGGATGTGCTGGTGCAGCATCATCACCGGCTCCGGGCAGTTGAGGCCCGTAGCGTCAAGGGTGCCGTCGACCGGCGTATTGATCATTTCACTCATGATTCACTCCTGAAACTGGCCGGCATTGTCGCCCAATGCCGGGTGTTCGGTCACCTGTCGCGCGCTCAGCGGGCTTTGGCTTTCTTCACGTCATGGCGGCGCAAATGGCAGGTCACTTCCTCGCGGTCGTGGTACAGCTGCTTGCAGCCGATATCGACCTTGATCCCGCGGGCCTTGAAACCATCGGCAATGCGCTCCAGCAGACGCTTCACTTCGGCGTAACGCTGCTTCATCGGCAACTTCAGGTTGACCACCGCTTCCCGGCAATGGCCCTCGCCGATCCATTCTTCGAGCATCGCCGCATTGCGTGCCGGTTTTTCGACGATGTCGCAGACCATCCAGTCCACCGGCTGCTTCGGTTTGAAGGTGAAGCCGTCGGCCATCAGGTGCTGCACCAGACCGGTGTCCATCAGGCTCTCGGCCATCGGGCCGTTGTCGATGGCCGTCACCAGCATGCCGCGATTGACCAGTTGCCAGGTCCAGCCGCCCGGCGCCGCGCCGAGGTCGACGCCGGTCATGTCGCTGTGCAGGCGATCTTCCCACTGGTCGCGGGGGATGAAGTGGTGCCAGGCCTCTTCCAGTTTCAACGTGGAACGGCTCGGCGCCTCACGCGGAAACTTCAAACGGGGAATGCCCATCGGCCACATCGCCGAGTTACCGGCATCGGCCAGACCGAGAAACACTTCACGGCCGCTCTTGAAGGTCAGCAGCAAACGCGGCTTGCTGGCGTCGTCCACCAGTTTGCCGGCGCCAGTCAGCGCCTTGCGTAGCGGGCCTTCGAACTTCTTGCAGAAATTCGACAGTTCCTTGCCGTCGTTGGTGTCGACGACTTCCAGCCACAGACTGCCGCACACCGGGAATTCGGCCATGTGCGCGAGGATCACGCTGATGCGATCGTTTTCCGGCAAATCGATGAAAAACCCGCGAGCCCACTGGCGCGGGAAGATCAGCTCGGCGAAACGCTGACCGCGCATCAGGCGCTCGGCGCCGTCTTCTTCGGTGCAGACGAACTCGGCGCAAGCGGTCGCCGGTTTGGCCTTGGCGTAGCCGGCCACGTTCAGTCGGGCGGCGAGATCGGAAATCTCCGAGCAGACTTCGCCTTCGAAGCCCGGCCGGCAATGCATGAATAGGGTGTTCATTCTTACTCCTGGGCGGGGGCGGTCATTCATCCCCTGCGCGATGTCCAGGCTTGCGTAAAAGCAAAGCCTGTCACGAAAACCGGCGCATGATAGCCCATGTCGGAACCTTGGACTTGCCCATAGAGTCCAGTTATTAGCCAGCTACTGAAAACAGGGCTACGTTGATAGCTCTGCCCGTCCCCTCAGTCCGTAGCCGTGCGGACTCAAAGGAGTGATCGTAATGCCGTCCCTCGATAGTCTGAATTCTCTGAAAACCCTGAAAGTCGATGACAAGACTTACCACTATTTCAGCCTGCCGGATGCCGCCAAGACCTTGGGCGATCTCGACAGGCTGCCCATGTCGCTGAAAGTCCTGCTGGAAAACCTGCTGCGCTGGGAAGATGAAAAAACCGTCACCGGCGCCGACCTCAAGGCGCTTGCCGCGTGGCTCAAGGAGCGTCGCTCCGACCGGGAAATCCAGTATCGCCCTGCCCGGGTGCTGATGCAGGATTTTACCGGCGTCCCCGCCGTCGTCGATCTGGCCGCGATGCGCGCCGCCATGGCCAAGGCCGGCGGTGATCCGCAGCGAATCAACCCGCTGTCGCCGGTAGATCTGGTGATCGACCACTCGGTGATGGTCGATAAATTCGCCAGCGCCAGCGCTTTCGAACAGAACGTCGACATCGAAATGCAGCGCAACGGCGAACGCTACGCCTTCCTGCGCTGGGGCCAGAGCGCCTTCGACAACTTCAGCGTGGTGCCGCCGGGCACCGGGATCTGCCACCAGGTCAACCTCGAATACCTCGGGCGCACCGTGTGGACCAAGGACGAAGACGGCCGCACCTATGCCTTCCCCGACACGCTGGTCGGCACCGACTCTCACACCACCATGATCAACGGTCTGGGCGTACTCGGCTGGGGTGTCGGCGGGATCGAGGCGGAAGCGGCGATGCTCGGGCAACCGGTGTCGATGCTGATTCCCGAGGTGATCGGTTTCAAACTCACCGGCAAGCTCAAGGAAGGCATCACCGCCACCGACCTAGTGCTGACGGTGACCCAGATGCTGCGCAAGAAAGGCGTGGTCGGCAAATTCGTCGAGTTCTACGGCGACGGCCTCGCCGACCTGCCGCTGGCCGACCGCGCGACCATCGCCAACATGGCCCCGGAATATGGCGCGACCTGCGGTTTCTTCCCGGTGGATGACGTGACGCTGGACTACCTGCGCCTGTCCGGCCGTCCGCCGGAAGTGGTGAAACTGGTCGAGGCGTACACCAAAGCTCAGGGCCTGTGGCGCCTGCCTGGTCAGGAACCGGTATTCACCGACAGCCTGGCGCTGGACATGGGCAGCGTCGAAGCCAGCCTCGCCGGGCCGAAACGCCCGCAGGATCGCGTCTCGCTGCCGAATGTCGGCCAGGCGTTCAGTGACTTCCTCGATTTGCAATTCAAACCCACCAGCAAGGAAGAAGGACGCCTGGAAAGCGAGGGCGGTGGCGGTGTCGCGGTGGGCAATGCCGATCTGGTCGGTGAAACCGATTACGAGGATGATGGCCACACCTATCGCCTGAAAAACGGTGCGGTGGTGATTGCCGCGATCACGTCCTGCACCAATACCTCCAACCCGAGCGTGATGATGGCTGCCGGTCTGCTGGCGAAAAAAGCCGTGGAGAAAGGCCTGACACGCAAGCCGTGGGTGAAGAGTTCATTGGCACCGGGTTCGAAGGTTGTCACCGATTACTACAAAGCCGCCGGGTTGACGCAGTACCTCGATCAGCTCGGGTTTTCACTGGTCGGTTATGGTTGCACCACCTGCATCGGCAACTCCGGACCGCTGCCGGAACCGATCGAAAAAGCCATCCAGAAAGCCGATCTGACCGTGGCGTCGGTGCTGTCCGGCAACCGCAATTTCGAAGGCCGGGTGCATCCGCTGGTGAAAACCAACTGGCTTGCATCACCACCGCTGGTCGTCGCCTACGCCCTGGCCGGCAGTGTGCGCACCGATATCAGTAGTGAGCCGCTGGGCAACGACCAGCAGGGCAATCCGGTTTACCTGCGTGATATCTGGCCGAGCAGCAAGGAAATCGCCGACGCGGTAAATCAGGTCAACACAGCGATGTTCCACAAGGAATATGCCGAAGTGTTTGCCGGTGACGAGCAGTGGCAAGCCATCGAAGTGCCACAAGCCGCAACCTACGTCTGGCAGGCGGACTCGACCTACATCCAGCATCCACCCTTCTTCGATGACATTGCCGGGCCTTTGCCGGTGATCGCCGATGTGGAAGGCGCGCGGGTGCTGGCACTGTTGGGCGATTCGGTGACCACTGACCACATCTCCCCCGCCGGCAACATCAAGGCCGACAGCCCGGCCGGGCGGTACTTGCGCGAGCAAGGTGTCGAACCAAGGGACTTCAACTCCTACGGCTCACGCCGGGGCAACCACGAAGTAATGATGCGCGGCACCTTTGCCAACATCCGCATCCGCAACGAAATGCTCGGCGGCGAAGAAGGTGGCAACACGATCTACATTCCGACCGGCGAAAAACTGGCGATCTACGACGCGGCCATGCGTTATCAGGCCTCGGGCACCCCGCTGGTGGTCATTGCCGGGCAAGAATACGGCACCGGCTCCAGCCGCGACTGGGCGGCCAAGGGCACCAACCTGCTGGGCGTGAAAGCGGTGATCGCCGAAAGCTTCGAGCGGATCCACCGTTCCAACCTGGTGGGCATGGGCGTGCTGCCGTTACAGTTCAAGCTCGATCAGAATCGCAAGAGCCTGAACCTCACCGGCAAGGAAACCCTGGATATTCAGGGTCTGAGCGGTGTCGAGCTGACGCCACGGATGAACCTGACCCTGGTCATCACCCGTGAAAACGGGCATCAGGAGAAAATCGAAGTGCTGTGCCGCATCGATACCCTGAACGAGGTGGAGTACTTCAAGTCCGGTGGGATCCTGCATTACGTGCTGCGGCAGTTGATCGCCTCGTAATATCGGCAGATGCAGAAACACCGCCAGATCGGCGGTGTTTCTGTTTGGGCACGGCACTTTTCCACAGGCGAAAAAAAACCCGCCGAGGCGGGTTTTTCCCAAGACCATTATCGACTCCCTGTCGGCAGCGATCCTTGCATATGGTCGATCATCCATGATCCTGAAACACTCCCTGTGCTTCAGTTGATGAGGCTAGATTACGCTGTGGATCCAATTGGCAATAGTCGATAAAGCTACCAGCGCGTGTAAGACATTCGCTATAGCGCCCCTTCCGAAAACCCTTAGACGTGTCGGGCATTGAGTGCAGAAGCCGCCAGATCCGCGACTTTCAGCTGTCCGGCGGCGTCGGTCGCGGTGCGTGCAGCCGGCCCAAGGCTCGGCACATGATCCGGGTAGCCTCACCGTCCCACCAGGTCATCAGCAGGTTGCCGTACTTTTCCTCATCGTCCACCGCGACTTTCAGCATCGCCGGTACGTCACCCTGACGCACCGGCAACAGCTTGCTGCCCGGCGTGATGATCGGAATACCGTCGGGCACCAGCGCCCAACGCTTCAACCACGGATCAAACCACTCGTGGTCAGCCACCTTCACGCTCGCGTGCCCTGTCGGTCTCGGCGAGAAAGTGTTCGAGTCGGCTCAATTGTTCTTCCCAGCCACGGCTGTCCATGTAGTACGCCTCTTTCTGACGGACATCGGGAATATGCGCGAAACCTGACTCGGAAACCTTCAGCAGCGTGCCGTTTTCATAGTCCTGCAGCTCGAATTTGACCAGTGTGGTCGGTTCTTGGGAGTAGTCGATTTTCGGGTTCACGGCATAGGGATGCCAGCGGAAGGAAAACAACTGCTGGGGCTCGACCCGCTCCACCAGCACGTTCCAGAGCACATGTTCATAACCGGGGTACGTGACCTGCCCCTGGGTCCACTCGCCGGCGATAAACCGCCGCCCCTCCAGGGCCACGCCAAACCACTGGCCAAACGCCTCGGCATCGACCAGCGCGCGCCAGACATGGGAGCGCGGCGACCGGAGCATGATTTTACGTTCAAAGCTGTTGGGTACTGGTTTCATACGTCACCTCCTGTTTTGAACAGTAGGCTTGTATGACCACATGTCCAATGCGAAGTTGTATCAAACGACTGATCAAAATCATCCTTCGCCTGTCTACACTGCACATTTCTTCACCGCAAACAGCGAGAAACCCCATGTCCCCACGCCTGCTTCTGGCCCTGACACCCTTTCTTTTCACTTCCGTCGCCCACGCGGCCGTGGACTGCGCCAATGCCAGCGATCAGGCGACGATGAATCAGTGCGCCGGGCAAGAGAGCAAAGCGGCGGATAAAGAGTTGAACACGGTGTATCAGCAGATCACCGCACGGCTGAAAGAAGAACCTGCCAGCAAGAAACTGCTGGTCAGTGCTCAGCGGGCGTGGATTGGGTTTCGCGATGCCGAATGCGAATTTTCGGCGTCAGGCGTAAAGGGCGGAAGTATGTACCCGATGATCTACAGCGTATGCATCACGCGTGTGACCAAGGGTCGAACCGAGGCTCTCAAGCAGTATTTGAAGTGTGAGGAAGGGGATGTGGGCTGCCCGGTGCCAGGGGCCTGATACTCAGAACCTGAGCTGCTCGCAGCTGCGGCAGCTCAGGCAATACTGATTACCGAACAAAAATCTGCGCCGTAGTAATCGCCATATCCCCACCCGGCAACTTGATGCTGCCGGTCTGCTTCATGGTCTCGGCATCAAAGATCGCCACGTCGTTGAACGTCCCGGCCAGGTAGATCTTGCTGCCGTCCTTGTTGAACGAAATGCAGTAGTAGGAATGGTCCAGTGTCGCCGCCTGAATCAGCTTTTTCTGCTTGATGTCGTATTTGGCCAGACGATTGAGCACACCGAACATCAGGTTCGGATCCTTCGGTGAGCGCATGCCGCTGAAGTAGATCTCGGTCAGCGGACCAAAATCGGTGGTTTCGGTCTTGCCGGTTTTCAGATCGACGCTGAACAAGCCGTACAGGTATTCAGCGGTGGCCGGATCCTGCTTCTTGTCCTTGAACTTCGCCGCCGTGTACAACAGCGAAAAGTCATGCCGATACGTCTGCTGGTTCCACACGTACAGCACGTCTGGCGCACTGTAATTCGGGCGTTTCCAGTGGCGGCTGGGGATCAGCACGTCGAACTTGCCGCTCTTCACATCGACCTTGTACACATCGGCGCCAGCCACATAGAGCGTGCCGTCATCGCCGCTCTGCATGATCGTCAACTGCCGTGGCGCCGGAAAGCTGCGTACCGGCTTGGCGTCCATCCCGGCATCGGTGGCGTACACGTCCAGACGCGGTTGTTTGACCTCGTAGCGGTCGTTGAGCATCTGGGTCGGGTTGGCGATGGTGTACAGCTCCTTGCCGTCATGGCTGACGGTGAAGGCGAACATCGACCGCGCCTTCTCGCCCGGCTGCTGGGTGATGCTGGCGTGGAACACCTGCTTGCAGCTGTCCAGCTCGACACCGTAAACATCGGCGTAATGGTTGTTCAGCACATACGCGGTCTTGCGATCCGGGGACAGCTGCACGGTGCCGGGGCCAAAGGCATCGGGCATCTTGCAGGTCTTGTACAAACTGTCGGTCGCCAGGTCGATGACGTGCAGGTTGTTCGGGTAGTTGGTGGTCAACATGTACTCGTGACCGTCTTGCAGCGCGGTGTTTTCATCGGCCAGAACCGAGAGCGAACAGGCGCTCAGAACCGCGAGTGCAGCAAGGCCGCAGGCTTTGATGTTGTGCATGCTGGAATCCTTCTTCTTAGGGATCACTTGTCTTTCGGGAAGACAGTGCCGAGGTTGCGCCAGTTGTCGTTGGACGCCTGGGCATCCTTGTTCCAGTCCGGGTAAGTGCTCATCATGTCCGGCACCTGGGCCGGCCACCAGCATGGGTCGGAGCAGCCAAACAGGTCGGCTTCCATCGGCTGGCACAGCGACGACACCCCGCCGAACGCATCGATTTCCCAACCCGGGTCGGTGGTCGAGGCGCAGCCCGCGACCGAGCTCATCGCCACCACTTCTTCGATGCGGTTATCAATCGCGGCCTGATCCAGCTTCAACGCTTTGTTATTGATTGCCTTGAGATGTTTCATATCAGTGAGCCTTGCGCGGAGTGATGTAGCTGCTGATGAACGCAGGGTTGTTGGCCATGATCCGGGTGTAGACCTCGATGCCGAAGTCGACCCAGTCACGCATCAGTTCGCAGTAGTGATAGGTCGGGTGGGCCGGATCGCCGTAGCGGGCGTAGCTCTCGTGGTAGCAGCCGCCGGAGCACAGGTTACGGATCTGACAGTCATGGCAACCGGTGTTGGTGCGATCCAGACGCTGGGACAGAAAGTCGTTCAACTCAACCTGTTTAACGCCACTGTGGACGTTGCCGAAGGTCGGCAGCGATGAGCCGGTGAAGCGATGGCACAGGTTCAGTTCGCCCTTGTGATCGACCGCCAGCATCTTCAGCCCGGCACCGCAGGGCAGGGCCTTTTTGTGGCCTTCGTGGATGTCGGTGATCAACTGATGCAGGTTGGAGAAACCGATATTGCGGTGCTCCAGCGCAGCCTCCAGATAACGCCGACCGAGGCGTTTCATGCTGGCGAAGACTTCGATCAATTCAGCGTTGGTCAGGTTGAAACTGCTGATGTCGCCGGAGGTCACCGGAGCAAATCCGACCTCGGCAAAACCCAGTTCGTTGAACAGGTGATCCCAGATGGTTTCGACGTCGGTGACGCCGGTAGTCAGGGTCACCCGCGCGCCGACCGGGCGGCTGTTGTAGCGCGACAGCAGCATTTCGGCCTTGCGCCGCACCACGTCATAGGTGCCCTGCCCGCCCACCGTGATGCGGTTGCGGTCGTGCACGGTTTTCGGTCCGTCGATGCTCACTGACAGCCCGAAGCGGTGGGCATTCAGGTAGTCCACGGTTTCTTCGGTGAGCAGCGTGGCGTTGGTGGTCATCACGAATTCGACGAACTTGCCGGCCTCGGCAAAACGCTTCTCGCAGTAATCGACCATGTACTCGATCAGCTTGCGATTGCTCAGCGGTTCGCCGCCGAAAAACACCACGGTGAAGCGCTCTTCATCGGGGGATTCACGCAGCAGCATTTCCACTGAAGCGATGGCGGTTTCAACGTCCATTTTCTTGCCGGCGGACGGCTTGTCGAGGTCTTCCTTGTAGCAGTAGGTGCAGCTCAGGTTGCAGCCGGTGTTGACGTTGAGCACCACGGTGTTGATCGCGGTGCGCTCGACGCGTTTGACCGCGATGTCCGGGGTCAGCGGCGAGCCATCGCTGACCAGTTCCAGCGAGATCAGCTCGCGCAGGGTCTCGTTGATTTCCTCGCCGTTGAACCGCGCACCGAGGCGCTGGATCAGGTCTTCCGAAGAGCAACCGGGGCCGCGCAACGCATCGATGATGGTGCCGGTCAGTTCATCACTGGCGAACAGCGAACTGCTGGGGATGTGGAACAGCATGCGGTCGGCGTCGACGTGCACTTCGTGCAGATTACGTTCGACCAGATTCAAGATAGCGCCCATTGCAAACCTCCTGTGCAAGCCCCGCTTGGGGGACTTGCGGTCATTCCGAAAAGTGTCTGAATCGCGGTGGCCCAGGACAACTCACGTTTCAACATCAGGGAATGGGTGGATTGTTCCAGCGTTGCACGGTGACGATGAGGTGGCCTTCGCCGGTCAGGGATTTCCCGGCGTCGTCGACGGCGGCGATCACCTTGAGGTTGCCGGCGTTGTTGGTGGACATCTTGCGTGCCGGATTCGGCCCGGCATCGCCCGGGGTGAACACGCCTGCGTCGGCCTGCATGGTGCCGGCGAACTTGACGTCCTCGTCCTCTTTGGCGCGCTCGTCGAACGCTTCGACTTTCCATTGCGCCGGGAACACGCCGATGCGATACGGCTTGCCGTCGGCGCCCTTGCCCCAGGCTTCGGCGTCGAAACGGCCCTGGACTTTCGGCGTCGAACCGCCACCCTCACCGATCCGTGCCACCGAGAACTCCGGCACCACTTTGACCGAGGCAATCTTGCTGTACACCGACAGGCCAGGGCCTTTCAGGCTGCCAACGCTGACGGTGCGCAGACCCGGCTGGGCATCGGATGCGGCTTTGACTTTGACCTTGATCCGGTCGGCGCTCTGCTCGACCACTTCGACCACGTCTACGCCTTTGCCGAAGTTCGGCTTGCCGCTCAGACCGCTGCCGATCAGGGTCACTTCGGTTTCGCTGCCGGCCTTCACGTAACCCGGCTGCACCGCCAGCAAGCGCTGCGAACCCTGTTTGGCGGCGACAAAGTCCAAACCGCGCTCATCGTGCTCGGCCTCGAACATCCGGCCCTGCATAGCGTTGCCTTGTGCGGCGAACACCTGACGCATGGTCACGCCATCGACGGTCACGTTGCCGCGCCACTCGTAACCGCTGTAAAGAATTGCGCTGCCGTCGCCGTTGAACGGGCTGCCATCGGCGTACTGACCTTTGACGACGACTTTGAAGGTGTCACTGCCATCGGCGGTGACACTCATGGTGCCGGCCAGTTCACCCTTGCCCGGCAGGTGACCGCTGAAGCTCCAGTCGCCGACCAGTGCTTGGGCTTTCGGCGCGGTTTTCAGCCAGGCCTGCCACGCCGGGTTGTCCAGCGGGTAACGCTTGGCCAGCAGCGGGACCATTTCCTTGCGGGCGATATCGAACCAGTCACGGTCGCGGGCCAGCGCCTGATACTCCAGCGACGGCCATTGGCCGAGGTGGAAATTCACCAGACGCTCCCATTCCTGGGCCGGACGCCGCTGCAGGGCGACCCGTGCACCGGAGTGGCAGCGGCCGCACATCTGGCTGGTTTTCTCATCGAACTGCTCGACGGTGTTCAGCCGCCGTTCCAGCGCATAACGCACGCCATCGGTTTCGCTGGGCGCCAGGCCCTGGGTGTCGGCCAGGTATTTGACCAGCGTGCGGCGGTCTTCATCGCTGATCTGCAGACCGTGCATGGTCTGCATCCGGGCGATGCTCATCAGCCAGCCTTCGGGGGTCTTGCGCTGGTGGCTGATGCGGCTCAACCGGTCGCCGGCCTCAGGGGTGTGACAGCCCTGGCAGGTTTCCTTGAGGATGGTCTGGGCGTCGCGGGCTGCCAGGCTGTGGGGCGAATGCAGGGCTACGCATGCGGCCACGGCCAGCAGGCTGGCGCTCATGCCTGATCGGAGTTTTCTCTTCATCAACGTCGAACCTCGCACGGTGCTTTCTTATTTTTGTGGCTTATCGTTTTTAGGGTTTCAGCCGTTCGGGGTGATGCACGAACGGAGGCAAGCGAAACGTCTGCCATGAGCAATACACGGAGCGTGCCAGCTTGCCGATAAGCTGTTCAATCAAGCAGTTACGTGAAGATCACTGCGTTTTGCCAGCGTCCGGGGTGTGGCCCGGCGTCCAATTTCGCGACAGGTGTTGCAGTGTGAGACAAGCATAGTCACGGGCGACAGCAGCGGCGTTGTGCCACATCGCAACTCATCGCCCGACGATTGACGACACCCGGATACAGGCGCGAAATGGTTGTTCACCGAATGCCGAAAAGGAGATCTGTAATGGCCAACATCACAGTCCTGGCGGGAGACTTTCTGCAAGGTGACGGAGAGTACAGGGACGGCAACTTTACACTGAGAACATCGCTGCACCCCTGGCCGGGTCTTACCCTCCCGCTGTCATCGATCAAGACACTGGAAGTGGCCAACGAAGAGTCGATCAATAACTTCAAGGATGCCATCGGCTATGGCGTGGCCGGTGCGATGCTGCTGGGGCCCATCGGCGCCATTGCCGGATTCATGCTGGCCGGTCACGAGACCGAAGTGACGTTCCTGGCCACCCTCAAGGATCAGCGCCGGATGCTGATTGCCGCCGACAGCCACACTTTTCAGGAAATATCCCGCAAGGTCGCCTGTTGAAGTTTTCGGACCATCCCGCTCGTCTTTCGCGGGCGGGAGGGATCAGATGTGCTACAGGGGTTGCCGGCTCTTGTGCGTCTCGATTTCCAGACGCATGTCGGCAATCAGCGTGGCCAGCGCGTGGGTGCTGTCCAGCGTCCACAGCGGCACATGGCTTGCCAGCAGTTCGACCCTGCCGGTCATGCAATCGCAGACACGGATCGTCAGCGACTGATCCGCTGCCACGCTGCAGGTGCAGACCAGCGGTTGAAAGCTGTGTTCGATGATGTTTTGGATTTCCAGGGTTGAAAGCATCGTCGCTACCTCCCGGTCGAGTGTTCCAGACCTGAATGCCTGCATCCTCCCAACGGGAAAGTTTATCCGCAACGAGCGCAAGTGGCGGAGCCGCCGACCGGTGGCACGACGTCTCACCGGTTGTCGCTTTTTGAGAATAAAACCTCCCCGCCGCGTTATCGCTGCACCGTCGCAAACCCGGCGCGACGGGACCTGCACGGCCACTTCACGCCTTTGGCACAGCCATTGCGAAGCCCTCTTCACGTCTACGAACAACAAGAGGTTTTCACCATGCCCCTGCCCTATCTGCTCCCTGCCACCTCGGCCTTCATCCAGCGCCCGCCGCGCATGCTGATCGGCGGCGACTGGGTCGAAGCCGCCGACGGCCAGACCATGCCGCTGCACAACCCGGCCACTGGCGAAGTGTTGTGCGTGGTGCCTCGCGCCACCCCGGAAGATGTCGACCGTGCAGTGCTCGCCGCTCGTCAGGCTTTCGATGACTCCGCCTGGAGTCGTACCCGTCCGCGCGAACGACAGAACCTGTTGTGGAAACTCGCCGACCTGATGCAGCGCGACGCCGAGCTGCTGGCGCAACTGGAATGCCTGAACAACGGCAAGAGCGCCGCAGTGGCGCAGGTGATGGATGTACAACTGGCGATCGACTTTCTGCGTTACATGGCTGGCTGGGCGACCAAGATCGAAGGTTCCAGTGTTGACGTTTCGTTGCCGCTGATGCCCGGCGATCAGTTCCACAGTTTCATCCGCCGCGAAGCCGTGGGCGTGGTTGGCGCCATCGTCGCCTGGAACTTCCCCCTGCTGCTGGCCTGCTGGAAACTCGGCCCGGCGCTGGCCACCGGTTGCACCGTGGTGCTCAAACCGGCCGACGAAACCCCGCTGACCGCGCTGAAACTGGCGGAACTGGTGCTGGAAGCGGGTTACCCGGAAGGCGTGTTCAACGTGGTTACCGGCACCGGCATCACGGCCGGTTCCGCCCTGACTCACAACCCGCTGGTCGACAAGCTGACCTTCACCGGCTCCACCGCCGTCGGCAAGCAGATCGGCAAGATCGCCATGGACTCGATGACCCGGGTCACCCTGGAACTGGGCGGCAAATCACCGACCATCGTCATGGCCGACGCCGATTTGAAAACTGCTGCAGCAGGCGCCGCCAGTGCGATTTTCTTCAATCAGGGCCAGGTCTGCTGCGCCGGCTCGCGCCTGTACGTGCAGCGCAAGCATTTCGACAATGTGGTGGCCGATATCAGCGACATCGCCAACGCGATGAAACTCGGCAACGGCCTCGACCCGAGCGTGGAGATGGGCCCACTGATTTCCGCGCGCCAACAGGAGCGGGTCTACAACTACATCGAAATGGGCCGGGAAAGCGGCGCGACCATCGCCTGCGGTGGCGAGCAGTTCGGGCCGGGGTTCTTCGTCAAGCCGACGGTGATTGTCGATGTCGATCAACAGCATGCGCTGGTGCAGGAAGAAATCTTCGGGCCGGTGCTGGTGGCGATTCCGTTCGATGACGAGGCCGATGCGCTGCGCATGGCCAATGACAGCCCTTACGGCCTGGGCGCGAGCATCTGGTCGAACGATCTGGCGGCGGTGCACCGGATGATTCCGCGGATCAAGTCAGGGTCGGTGTGGGTCAACTGCCACAGCGCGCTGGACCCGGCGCTGCCGTTTGGCGGCTACAAGATGTCCGGGGTCGGGCGCGAGATGGGGTATGCGGCGATCGAGCATTACACCGAGTTGAAGTCGGTGTTGATCAAGCTGTAGAAGATCAGGATCAGAAGCCCCTCACCCCAGCCCTCTCCCAGAGGGAGAGGGAGCCGACCGAGGAGTCTTGCGCTACACATCGACCTGAAAAACCGAGTTGATTTTGGATTCAATGCTGCACGTTCAAGTCGGCGTCATTCTTCAATATCCCCCGATCAGTCCCCTCTCCCACTGGGAGAGGGTTAGGGTGAGGGCCGATATCCCTGACTCAACAACCATCCTCGGATCACACGCCCCTGTTCTTCACTCAACCCTGCCAACACCTGATCCGCCGGCTCATCGCTTAACCGCCGCACCAGCGGCGCCAGCTCTATACCTTGCACATGCCAGATCCCCAGCGGCTGATCCGCTGTGATCACCACTTCAGCCTCATCGACAAACCCGTCACGCAGCACCGGCATCCGTTCGATGCGCAGCGCGGCAAAATCCGCTGACGCATGGGCCACTTCCGCGTCCGGCCATTGTCGTCGTGCCTGCCAGAACGGCTGATCGAGCCAGCGCTGTTCATCGGCATAAAAGTCCCGGCCGATCCGCGCAAAGCGCAGGAACAACTGCTCCACACGCTGCTGGTGAAAACGTTGCGCCAGTGCCGTCCGCTCAGGTTTACGCAACAGCGTGTTGATCACCGCCGGCGCCTGTAACGCCGAGGACAACGACTGAAAAATCCCGTTGCCCGACAGCGGGTCCACCGCCATCGCCGCATCGCCCACGCGAATCCAGTTATCACCGCAGACCTGTGGCGCAAGAATCGCGGTGCTGCTGCGAGCGTGCAGTTGCAACTCCAACTCCTGTCCACCGGCAAAAAACGCTTGAGCAAAATCCGAGGCCTGACGCCGCGCACGGCAGTAATCGAGCAACTGCGCCTTGCCGGGCAATTGGGCGCTGGCCACGTCCACCGTCCATTGCCAATAACACTGGCCATCGTCCCGTCGGGCCATCCACGCCCAACCGTCTTCAAGGCTTTCCACGGCGCTTGCCGTCACACCCGGCGTGCCTTGCCAGCGATTGAGCAGGCTGACCGTCTCCGGCCCGCGCAGACCTCTGCCGGACGCCGGTGCCTGCCGCCCCCGAGCCTCCACCAGGAAATCCGCCGTCAGCCTCTGGCCGCCGTCGAGTTCCACCCGATGACCGTCCGCCGAGGAGTGAACATTCAGGACTCGCCCTTCAATCACCTCGACCCCGGCCAACCGCAGGTCTTCGCGCAAGCCACGATCAAAGGTCGGGCGATCCAGCAGAAACTCGATGTTCTGCGCATGCTGCTGACCGTTCCACGCAACCTGCCTTTGGGACGGCAACGTGGCATTCGCCAAAGCATGATTCAACCCGGCACTGCGCAGCGCCTCCAGCACCCGTTGCGACACGCCTTCGAGCGCCGCAAACCGGCGCCACTCGCTGACCAGCGTCACGGCGTGACCCAGTCGTCGCAATCCCAATGCCACCGCCGCGCCAGCCGGTCCGGCACCGAGAATAAGGATCGACGTCATGGGCCGAAACGCCGTTCAGGACCGCGATAACGAGCGTGCTGTTTCAGCCAATCGAGCACTTCAGCGTTGCTCGCCTGTGGATGCGCCAGCAGATAGCCGGCGATATGCCCGCTCAACGCGGCACACCCCAGACTGGCCCCGGACTGCCCCGGATAAGTACCGTGAACACACGCGGCAAAATCCGCCTGCGCACTGTCGAGCCATGACCACTGCTCATCGGTGCAACGCGCATCGCCGGTCACCCGCAGCACCTGCGAATAACTGGCCGGAAACACCGCCGCACCTTGCGCCGGACTCGACGCACACAACAGAACCCCACGGGCCACCGCCGCTGCGCAGGCTTCGCGCAACAGACTGCGATCCTGACGCAGGCCCAGACTCAGATTGATCAGCCGCACGTCCTGCGCCACCAGCCAGTCAATGGCCGCAGAAATCTGCAAGGTGCTGGTGACGCCGCGCTGATCGAACACCTGAGCCACGCAAATCCGAGCGGCCGGTGCCCGTCGGCTGATCGCCTCGATCACCGCACTGCCATGCCCGAGCGGATCGTCGCGCAAATCCGATTCGGCCAAGCCGTCCTCCAGCAACGAGAAACGTCGCCCGGCAATCACCTGCACCCGTTGCGCCGCCGAGTGTCCGCTGTCGACCACGCCGATACGCAATTCAGGCTTCATGCAGCACCGTTTTCGAAATGAGCACACCGCCGAGCAACTCGAAACGCAGGTCGGCATCGGCCAGGGTCGACGGCCGGTGGCTGATGAGGATCCGTGTGCGCCCGGCAAACAAGCGGTCGATGGCGTCGATCACTTCGCGTTCGATCGCCTCGTCCACTGCCGAGGTGGCTTCGTCGAGCACCAGAATCAGCGGGTCCTGCAACAGCGCCCGGGCAATCGCGATGCGCTGTTTCTGCCCGCCGGACAATTGCTGACCGCGCTCTCCCAACGGGCTGTCGAGGCCTTCGGGCAACGACGTGATCAGGCTGTCGAGTTGCGCCAGCCGTGCGACTTCGGCGATAGCTTCGCGGCTGGCGTCCGGCACCGCGTAAGCCAGGTTGTCGGCGAGGCTGCCGCGAAACAGCACGATGTCCTGACTGACCACGGCGATGCGTCGACGCAGTTCGAACAGTTCCAGTTCGCGCAAATCCACTTCGCCAAGCAGCACCCGCCCGGACTGCGGATCGTGATGCCGTTGCAGCAGATCGATCAGCGTCGATTTGCCGACGCCGGAGCCGCCGCTCAAGGCGACTTTCAAACCGTGGGGAATCGTCGCCTCGATGCCGCTCAACGTACTTGGGCGGCCCGGATGGCTGAAATGCACCGCGTCGAAACGCAGCTCGCCCGAAGTCGGAAACGGTTTCGGCGTGGCCGGTGAAAACACCGTGGGTTCTTCGCCGCGCAACTCCATGACCCGACCGAGGCTGACGGTCATGCGCTGGATCGCCACGTACAACCCCAGCAGGCTCTGCACAGGCCCGACCGCCATCCCCAGGTAGGTGGAAAACGCGATCAGGGCGCCGAGTTGCCAGGTGCCCTGCACCACCCAATAACCGCCAATCAGAAACGCGCAGGCGCGGGACAGCGAGGTCAACGTGCCCGGCACGGCCTGGGTGAAAAATTCGGTGACCTGCAGTCGCAGCAACTGGTTCATGTAACCCTGCCCGAGGCTTTCCAGACGCCGCGCTTCACGCTGCTGCTGGCCGGCTGACTGGATGAACTTCATCACCGGCAGGGTCTCGACCATGAACGACGACATGTCCGCCGAACGCTCGCGCAACTGTCGCACATCGCGCTCGACCTTACGCCGCATCCAGCGCAGCCACAGCACGTCGAGCGGGATCAGCACCAGCGCCAGCAACGACAGTTTCCACGACAAGGTGAACAACATCGCAATCGCAACCACCAGGCCGATCACGCTCGATACCGCCGAGAACAACGAGTCCACGGCGAAGCGCTGAATCTCGGCCACATCGCCGTCGAGCCGCGACATCAGATCGCCGATCCGCCGCTGCCCATAGAAGCTTGGCGACAGTTTCTGTAAATGCCGATAAAGGTCATCGCGCAGGGCAAACAGAATCCGCCCGGACAGCCGCGTGTGCAGATAGCGGTTGATCCCCGACAATGCGGTGCCGAGCAGCCCGGCGATGATCATCAGCACCGCGATCAGCACCAGCATCGGGAAATTGCGCGCCAGCAACCCGTCGTCGATCAGCAGTTTGACCAGCCACGGCTGCACCAGCACCAGCAGCGACGCGCACACCGACAGACCAAGCAGGCCGGCAATCGCCAGCCGCTGCGGCCGCACGAAACCGTACAACCAGCGCAGCGCCGCTTGCAGCGCGGCGGGGTTCTGGCTGTCGATCAGCCGCACGAACAGGCGCTGCATCACGAGCGCAACTGTTTGAGTTTGCGGTACAGGGTCGCACGACTGATGCCAAGGGCGTCGGCGGCGGCCGAGACGTTGCCCTGATGGGTGTCGAGGGACTGGCGGATCATCTCCAGTTCGTGCTCGCGAATGCTGCCGGTCTGGGGTTTCTCGGTGGCGGAGAGTTCGTCAAGCATGCTGTCGGGCAGGTGATCGAGGGTCAGCACGGTTTCACCGGGCTCGCGCATGGCCAGCGCGGTGCGCAGGACCATTTCCAGTTGGCGGATGTTGCCCGGCCAGTGGTAACCCGCGAGCAGGCGATTGAGGTCGTCGTGCAGCACGGCGTTCGGGGCGTCGAGTTTGCCCAGCAGCCGAGCGACCAGCGCGCTGAAGTCCTCGCGCTCGCGAAGGGCCGGGAGCATCACGCTGATGCCGTTGACCCGGTAGAACAGGTCTTCGCGAAATTGCTTGTCCTCGACCTGACGCTTGAGATCGCGGTGGGTGGCGCAGATCAGCGCGACGTCGATGTCTTGCTCTTCCCCCGCCCCCAGCGGCGCAACCTTGCGATCCTGCAAAACGCGAAGCAAACGCGCCTGCAGGGCCAGCGGCATGTCGCCGATTTCATCAAGGAACAACGTGCCGCCATGGGCCTGCTGCAGCCGCCCGATCATGCCGCCCCGACGCGATCCGGTGAACGCGCCTTCACGGTAGCCGAACAGCTCCGACTCGATCAGGCCTTCGGGAATCGCTGCACAGTTCACGGCCACAAACGGTTTGTCGCTGCGACTGCCGGCCAGGTGCAGAGCGCGGGCGATCACTTCTTTACCGGTGCCGGTTTCGCCGAGCAGCAGCACCGGCAGTTCATTGGCCAGGCCTTGGCGGGCCATGCGCAGGGCTCGAGCGTAGCGGGCGTTGTTGCCGGCCAGTGCTTCCAGATCCGGTTGCGCCTTGGCGGTTTTCGCCACGCTGCGCGGCGGGCCGCCGAGGTTGACCGAGCGCGCCGGGGCTCGCAGGGTCTTGTAGAAAAACTCGCCCTTGGCGGTTTGCACACTGCCGACGCCACCCTGTTGCAGACGGGTCAGCAACTGCACGCCATCGACCCCGAGGAATTCCTCACAGCGCTTGCCGACCAATGCCGAACGCTCGGCCCGCAGCAACTGACAGGCCTGGGCGCTGACCGCCAGAATTTGCCCGCCGAGACTGACCGCCAACAAGCCTTGCCACGGTGATTCCAGATACTGCCGGCGACTGTGGAAGGCGAGGACAATCTGATCGGGAAAACTGTTGTTGAACACCCGGCTCTCGATCTGGCTGACCGCCATGCTCAGCAGCGCGGTGCTGTCGTGGACGCGGCCGAGAGGGCCTTCGCGGGTCAGGTCGAGGACGCCGAGAATTTCGCCTTGGGGGCAATGAATCGGCACCGAGGTGCAGGAGAAATCGGTGAGACGGTCGAGGTAATGTTCGCCGCAATCGATCAGGGTGGGCCGAGCTTCGACCAGCGCCGTGCCGAGGGCGTTGGTGCCACGGGCGGCTTCGCTCCAGCAGGCACCGAGGGTAATGTCCTGCAGGCCGCTGCCCTTGAGCCGGTCGGCACGCCCTTCGACGGCGAGGATAGTGGCGTCGGAATTGGCGAGGATGATCAGGCCTTCCTTGCCCTGACGTTCGGCCAGGTAATCGATGGTCGGTATCGCCGCATCGATCAGCAGGCGGTTGCTCGCCAGCAACACCTCGAGACTCGCGCTCGACTCCAGCGTCAGCTCATGTTTGCCATTGAAATGCACGCCGTGGCTCAGGCTGCGCCGCCACGAAGCATCGATCTCGGCACGCAACACGCCATCCGGGACTTGCCCTTCGAGATGGAGTTTTTCCCGGGCGAGCCGGGCTTCGTGGTGAGACTTGGGATCGGTTGTTTTTATAAGAGTCATCAAGCGCTCCGGAGCGGTCCGCTTTGCGCTTCTTTACTTCAGCGCCCTGACGCCAATGTTTACGTTAACGTCAGGGCGATGGCAAGCACCACAGGGCGCTTCGGCAGGTGGATTGCCTCAGCGCTGCCACACCTCGGCATTCACGAAAAATGCCCGGGCGTTGTCATCAAGACTTTCCAGGTGATAACCGCCCTCCTGCACGATCAGGCATGGCAGGCCCAGGTGACGGATCCGCTCACCCAAAACTGCAAAGCCTTCACGGGTCACGGCGACTTTGCTTTGCGGGTCCAGCTCGTAAATGTCGAACCCCAGCGACAGCACCAGCACCTCGGCGCCGAATTCGCGCACCGCGTTCAATGCGACGTCCAGTTGCCCGAGGAAATCCGCTTCGCTTGAACCATGGGCCATCGGCAGGTTGAGGTTGAAGCCCTCCCCCGCGCCGCTGCCGCGTTCGTCGGCGAACCCGGCGACGCCCGGATAGAAGTTGGTCGGATCGCCATGCACCGAGACGTAGAGCACATCATCGCGGTCGTAGAAAATTTCCTGGATGCCCTGCCCGTGGTGCATGTCGGTGTCGAGCACGGCGACTTTTTCAAACTTGTCGCGCAATACCTGCGCCGCCACCGCTGCGTTGTTCACGTAGCAGAAACCGCCCGCCGCCTCGGCCCGGGCGTGATGCCCCGGCGGACGGCACAAGGCGTAGGCGGCCGGCTCGCCATCGATCAGCGCCTGAGCCCCGGCCACTGCGCTTTGCGCCGACCAGTAGGCCGAGCGCCAGGTCTGCTCGCCGACCGGGCAACTGCCGTCCGCCAGATAGCGCGCCGCCTGGGCAAGAATGCCGCGCAAGGCGTTGGGCTCGCGGACGAAAATGTTCGACATCACCTCGTCGCCCCAGTCTTCGGGGATTTCCTTCCAGCGCGCGTGGGCTTCCTGAAGGAACGTCAGATACGGCGCACCGTGTACCGCCAGCAACGGCGCGAGGCCGGCATCGACGGGTTGCTCGACACTGAAGCCCAAACCGTGGGCGGCCTGCACCAGACGCTGCGCACGCTCGGGGACCTCCTGCGGCGTACGCATCTGCCCGCGCGAGTAATAGCTGCGTGGATGGTGGAGCAACTGTTCGGGGTGGAAAAAACTGCGCATGGTTCAGGCTCCCTGTTCGATTCGACCGGCGCGAGCCAGCACGGCGTTAAGCAATACATCGGTGCCCTGCTTCACATCTTCGGGCAGCACGTCTTCGGCTTCGTTGTGGCTCAGGCCGCCAACGCACGGAATGAACACCATCGCCGTCGGGCAGTAACGCGCCAGATGGATCGCGTCATGCCCGGCGCCGCTGACAATCGACTGCTGAGCGTAGCCCAGCGCATCCACCGCCTCTTGCACCGCCGCCACGCATTCGGCGTCGAACGGTGTGGCCGGGCTGATCCAGTGCGGAGTGATCGTCAGGTTCAGGCCTCGCCCATCGGCAATCGCCTGCAACCGGGCGCGGACTTGTTGCTCCATGGCGGCAATGGTGTCGTCGCGGTGATGACGCAGATCGACGGTGAAATTCACCAGCCCCGGAATGGTATTGCGCGAGGACTTGTTGATGTTCAATTCGCCAACCGTGGTCAGGCCTTCGGGGGCAAAATCTGCGGCCAGACCTTCAATCGCCTGAATCATCCGCGCCACGCCGTACAAGGCGTCTTTGCGCAGCGGCATCGGCGTGGTGCCGGCGTGGGCGGCCATGCCTTCCACGCGCACATCGAGCCAGCGGATCGCCTGACCGCCCGTGACCACGCCGATGCTTTTGGCGTTGTCTTCGAGGATCGGGCCTTGCTCGATATGCGCCTCAAAATACGCATCCACCGCACCGCCCAACGGACGTTCACCGGCGTAACCGGTACGCTGCAAAGCCTCGGCAACGCTCACGCCATCGATATCGCGCACCGCCAGCGCGGCGTTCAGTTCCATGATCCCGGTGAACACCGCCGAACCGAACATGGCCGGGGTGAAGCGCGCACCTTCTTCGTTGGTCCACACCGCCACCTCCAGCGGTTTGCGGGTCTGGATGTTCTGGTCATTGAGGCAACGCACCACTTCCAGTCCGGCGAGCACACCGTAGACACCATCGAATCGCCCGCCCTCGGGCTGGGTGTCGAGGTGGCTGCCCATCATCACCGGCGCAGCGTCCGGATCGGTGCCGGCGCGACGGGCGAACAGGTTACCGATGGCGTCCACGCTCAGGGTCATGCCGGCTTCACGGCACCAGTGCGCAAACAGTTCGCGACCGGCCTTGTCTTCGTCGCTCAAAGCCAGACGGCAGCTGCCGCCTCGGGCTGTCGCACCGATTTCGGCCATGGCCATCAGGCTCGTCCACAGGCGCTGGCCATTGATTTTCAACATGAGGTTCTCCTGACATTCCGGGTTAGGCATTGGCCATTTCCGCACGATGGGCGCTGGCATGACGACGGGCGAGGGACAGCACGCAGACCAGCGAAATGCCGGCGATCAGGCTGTAGAAAACCGCCATCGGCCACCACTGCCCGGTGAACTTGTGCGCGAGCATCGTGCCGATCAGCGGCGTCAGCCCACCGGCCACCGCGCCGCAGATCTGATAGGCCAGGGAGATCGCGGTGTAGCGCACGCGGGTCTCGAACATGCCGCTGACGTAACCGGCGATCACCGCGTAGAACGACGCCATGCACACCACCGCCAGCGCGATGCCGAGGATGATCAGCGGCGCCTGGGCCGAACTGACCAGCACGAACATCGGATACGGTGAGGCCATCGCCAGCAGCGACACCAGGCACAGGAAACGCGTCGCGCCGATCTTCTGTGCCGTCCACGCAGCCAGCGGCTGAATGCAGAACTGGATGATCGCGACGAAGAACAGGCATTCGAGAATCAGCGAACGCGGCAGCGCCAGTTGCTGAGTGGTGTAGGCGATCATGAAGGTGTTGGTGAAATACACCCCGGCGATGCCCAGGATGTTGGCGCCGATGCACAGCAACAGCGGCCGCCACGCGGTGCGCAGAACCTCCATCACCGGCGCCTGCTCTTTCTTGATTTGCTTGCTGGCCTGCTCGCGGCTGGCGAGGAATTCCGGCGACTCGTTCACGCCCAAGCGAATCGCCAGGCCCACCAGCAGCAACAGCGCACTGGCGAGGAACGGCAGGCGCCAGCCCCAGCTCATCAAATCTTCTTCCGGCAGACGGGTCACCGCGCTGAAGGCCAACAGCGACAGGATCAAACCTGCCGGGCTGCCCAGTTGCGCGAACGAAGCGAAGAAATTGCGCTGGCCCTTCGGCGCATGCTCACCGGCCATCAACACCGCCCCGCCCCACTCGCCACCGACGGCGATGCCCTGGACGATGCGCAGCACAATCAGCAGCACCGGCGCCGCCACGCCGATCTGCGCGTAGGTCGGCAGCAGACCGATGCACACCGTGACCACGCCCATCATCAACAGCGTGATGATCAGCGATTTCTTGCGGCCGATACGGTCGCCGATATGACCGAAAATGATCCCGCCCAATGGCCGGGCAAAAAAGCCCACGGCGAAGGTGCCGAACGCGGCCATGGTGCTGAACAACGGATCGTCGGAGGGAAAGAACAGCGCACCGAACACCAGCGCGGCGGCGGTGGCGTAGATGTAAAAGTCGTACCACTCGATCATCGTGCCGATGAAGGCTGCGGCCGCCGCACGGCGCGGCTGGTTCGAAGCGTGGGGCTTCATGGGGTCGGGCTCCTTTGATTGTTTTTCTGGCAGGAGGAAAACGTAAATCCGAGGCGCTCTGGCGGCGCCTGTCGTGGGGTGATTTATCGTCCCGGGGCTATGATCAGTCAATTTTCTATTTATTATTCCGAGTATTACTTCACCTTATAATCGAGAGCCGCCATGGCCGAACGCGATGTGCAACGCCTGCTCAACGACCGCCTCGACTGGAACCTGTTGCGCACCTTCCGGGTAATCGGCCAGGAGCTGAGCATCAGCCGCGCCGCCGCGCGTCTGCACCTGACGCAACCGGCGGTGAGCCAGGCGCTCAAGCGTCTTGAAGAACAACTGGGCCGCCAGTTGATCGCCCGACGCGGCCCGCGATTTGCCCTCACCGAAGTTGGCGAGCAGATCTTCGAACTGGCCGGCGAGATCTATGGGCAGATGTCCCAGGTCAGCAGTCTGCTGGAACAACCAGCCGACGAAGTGATCGGCAAGGTCAGGTTGCTGATCATCAGCCGGATCTTTTCCGAGCGTTTCGATGACTTCCTTGCAGACTTCCATCGCCAATATCCAAGGGTTGATCTGGAGGTCGATGTGATGCGCAGTTCTGACATCGTCAGCGCCCTTCAGGAGAAAACCGCGACCCTCGGTCTGAGCCTCAATCGCCGCCCGCAACCGCGTCTGGAACAGCGTCTGTTCCTGCGTCAGCGCTATGCGTTCTTCTGTGGCAAACACCACGCGCTGTTCGGCCGGCAGGACATCGGCGAAGGGGATTTGCACAGAGAGAATTTCGTCAGTTTCACCAGTGACCAGATTGGCGGGATGCTCTCGCCACTGACGATTTTTCGCGATCAACAGGGTTTCAGCGGACGCATCGTTGCGTCATCGCCGAGCCTGGAAGAAGTGCGCCGCCTGGTGATCGCCGGATTTGGAATTGGTTGTTTGCCGGAACACGTTGTGGCGGCGGACGTCGAGGCCGGATTGCTCTGGCGCCTGCCGCCCCACGAAGGGATTGCCGATGTCGACATTCATCTGTTGTGGAACCGCGACCAGCGCATGAGCCGCGCCGAGACGCTGTTCATCGAACGTTTGCAGGCCTGTCTGGCGGATCAGTAACCGAGCAGTCGATCCGCGCTGTTGAGCAACGGCTCGCCGGCATTCAGACGGCGAAAGTTCTCGGCGATCTGCTCGGCGATGCAATCGTGAGATGCCGCCGAAGCCATGTGCGGGGTGATGGTCACGCCCGGGGTTTTCCACAGTGGATGATCGGCGGGTAACGGCTCCTGTTCGAAGACATCGAGCAGTGCACCGCGCAGTTTTCCACGGGCCAGCGCTTGTTGTAGATCCTCGATGTTCAGGTGCCCGCCGCGACCGACGTTGACCAGTGCCGCGCCGTTGGCCAGACGTTCGAAGGTCTGGCGATTGAGGATGCCACGCGTCTCGTGAGTCAGCGGCAACAGATTGATCAGCAATTCCACGCCGTCGAGGAAGGGGTCGAAGGCGTCAGAGCCGGCGAAGGCCTGCACACCTGGCAGATCTTTGCTGCTGCGCGCCCAACCCCGCACCTCGTAACCGGCGCTGGCCAGGTCCTGGGCAATCGCGCTGCCGAGCGAGCCGAGGCCCATCACACCGATCCTGAATTCATGTGCAGGGCGTTGCAGAGGCCGCTCCCAATGCTGTTGGCGCTGTTGCTCAAACACTTGATCGAAGCCGCGATGAAAGTGAATCACCGCCCAGCGCACGTACTCGTTCATGCCTTGACGGTGGCCGGGATCGACCACGCGGCACACCGGCAGATCCGGGCATGAAGGATCGTGTTCCAGATGATCGATCCCGGCGGCCACCGAGTGAACCACCTGCAGATTGGGCAACGCGGCAAGGCTGCCCGGCAGCGGAAACCAGCACGCCGCGATCTGCGCATCCGCCGCCCGGGGATCGTCGGCCAGTACCGCCGAGAGCTGCGGCGCACAACGGGCGAACGCTTCCTGCAATTGTTTGAGCAACAGCGTGTCGCGGGACATCAGTGCAACGGTGTTCATGAGAGATAAGACTCGCGCTGGGATTCGATCAGGGTCAGTGCGGCCTCCCAGGCCAGGTCGATGATGTTGTCCTGTTCATCGCGGTCGAACTGTTCGGCGGTGTGGGCGCAGACTTCCGGCGACGGGAAATGCAGCTCGCAACCGCCTGCCAGCGCCTGCACTTGCGCCTGGCAGGCGCGCTCCAGGAAGTGGATTTCCTGGAATGCCTGGGCCACACCGGAACCGCCAACCAGCAAGCCGTGATTGCGCAGGATCATCGCCCGGTGCGGGCCAAGGTCGGCGATTAAACGCTCGCGCTCATCCAGCGAAAGCGCGATGCCTTCATAGGTGTGGTAAGCGAGTTTTCCATAGAACTTCAGCGCGTGTTGACTGATCGGCAGCAGGCCCTGTTTCTGCGCGGCGACGGCCATGCCGGCAGCGGTGTGGGTGTGGATCACGCAGTTCAGATCCGGGCGCGCCATGTGGATCGCCGAGTGGATCACGAACCCGGCAGCGTTGACCCGATGCCCGGCGTATTCAGGGTCGACGATGCGCCCGTCCTGATCAATGCGCACCAGATCGGAAGCGCGCATGCGGTCGAAAATCACGCCATAGCGGTTGATCAGGAAATGATGCTCAGGCCCGGGAATTCGCAGGGTGATGTGGGTGTCGATCAGGTCGGTCATGCGAAAGTGCGCGATCAAGCGATACAGCGCGGCGAGCTCGCAACGGGCTTGCCATTCGATCGGGTCAATGTGGGCGGGCTTACTCACGAATACACCTCTTTGTTGGTATGAAGGACGACCGGGTTGGCCCGCAGACGCGCGAGGCCGCAGACACCGATCAGCGAAAGGGCCGACAGCAGCGTGAAGAACACCGCCAGCGGCAGCCATTGCCCGGAAAACTTGCTGGCCAGCAGCGTGCCGATCAGCGGCGTGGTGCCGCCGGCCAGCGCGCAGCTCAACTGGTAGGCGATGGAAATACCCGAATAGCGCAGGTGTACCGGGAAGGCCTGGGTCATGTACCCGGCGATTACCGCGTACAGCGCCGAAAGAATCACTACCGCGACGGCGATGCCGAGTGTCATCAACAGGATGTTCTGGGTACCGACCAGCAGGAACATCGGGTACGGCGTGACCATGCACAGCAAGGCGACCAGCATCAGGAACCGTCCTTCGCCAATGCGCTCGGCCAGCAGCGCCGACAACGGTTGCGAGAGCAATTGAATGACCGTCACCAGGAACAGGCAGTCGAGAATGGTCGACCGCGCAATGCCCTGATATTGGGTGACGTAGGTGATCATGAAAGTGTTGGTGAAGAAGAATCCGGCCGAGCCGATAGTGACTGCGGCGGCAGCGAACAGGATCTGCCGCCAGCACTGGCGAATCACGTCTTTCACCGGGTATCTGGCGGTTTCATGGTTGTCCCTGGCCTTGGCGAACTCAGGCGATTCGTGCACACCGGAACGGATCATCAGGCCGACCATCATCAGCACGCCACTGGCAAGAAAAGGCAGACGCCAACCCCAGGCGAGGAAGTCTTCTGGCGACAGTGACGTGACCAGACGGAACGCGATCAATGCCAGCAGCAAACCCGCCGGACTGCCAAGTTGCGCAAACGAGGCATAGAAGGTTTTGCGCTTGACCGGCGCGTGTTCGCTGGCCATCAACACCGCCCCGCCCCACTCGCCACCGACGGAGATGCCCTGGATCAAGCGCAACACGATCAACCCGATGGGCGCCCAGATCCCGACGCTGGCGTAGCTCGGCAATAGGCCAATACCCGCCGTGGCCAGGCCCATCAGCGCCATGGTCACCAGCAGCATTTTCTTGCGACCGAGGCGATCGCCCAAATGACCGAACACCATCCCGGCCATCGGGCGGGCGATGAAGCCGACGGCGAAACTGCCGAACGCGGCGAGTGTGCTGGTCACCGGGTCGCTGCTGGGAAAAAACACTTGCCCGAGCACCAGCGCGGCGGCGGTGGCGTAGATGTAGAAATCGTAGAACTCGATGGTCGTGCCAATGAAGGCAGCGGCCGCGGCGCGACGCGGCTGAGCGGTGGTGTGCATGCAAGAACCCTGTGTATTTATAGTTTTGGGCAGGTGTCGAGGCGGCTGACGGTCGCGCTCTGTGGCGCTTGTGGGCTTTATCGCTTCCGTGAAAGGATTAGTCAATTTTCAAAAACTTATCTTTACTATTAGCGTGGCTACTACATGACTTCCTCCGCGAATCCCTGGATCGGCCGGCGTTTTCTCAACGACCGCCTCGACTGGAACCTGCTGCGCACTTATCTGGTGATCGGGCAGGAAGGCAGCATGAGTCGCGCCGCGGCCCGACTGCACATCACTCAGTCGGCGGTCAGCCAGGCGTTGAAACGTCTCGAAGAACAACTGGATTGTGTGTTGATTGCCCGCAGCGGGCGGCGCTTTGATCTGACGGAAACCGGGGAAGAAGTCCTGCGGATTGCGGCGGATATCTACGGCGATATTTCCCGTTTGGGCACCGTGGTCGAGAACCGTCATGACGACGTGGTGGGCAAGATTCGCATCCTCACTGTCAGTGGCGTCCAGGCGCGGCATTACGATGAGTTTCTTGCGGACTTCCACGAGACTCATCCAAAAATCGAGCTGGAAGTCGAAGTGATGGGCAGCTCGAACATCATCAGTTCATTGCTGCAAAAGACCGCCACTGTGGGAGTGGGATTGTGTCGTCTACCGCAGCCGAGGCTGGAGCAACGGGTATTGTTTCGTGAGCGCTATGCGTACTTTTGCGGGCAGCGGCATCGACTGTTCGGGCAGCAGAATCTGACGCTGGAACAGCTTGCCGCGGAGAACTTTGTCAGCTTCACCAGCGATCAGCTTGGCGGCAATCTTTCGCCGTTGACGCTGTTTCGTGACCAGCAGGGCTTTACCGGAAAGATCGTCGCCTCCTCCACCAGCTTCGAGGAAATTTATCGTCTGATCTGTGCAGGGTTCGGCATTGGCTGTCTGCCGACTCACCTGGTAAGACGGGATGTCGAGCAGGGTCTGCTGTGGCGCTTGCCGCCGGAGGACGGGGTGGTGGATTTCGATATCCAGCTATTGTGGAATCGCGAACAGAAGATGACTCAGGCGGAAACCGTGTTCCTCGACAGCTTCCAGCACATGCTCAGCTTGCGTGAGCCTGTGCTGTGAAGCTGTTGTGGCTTACACGTGGGGATCGCCCGGCGGCTTGGTTGGCGCGGCATACTGTGGTTTGAGGTGGCCGTCCTGATCGAGTAACCAGGCGTCCATGATCTGCCGAACCACCGGACCTGCGACTCGACCACCCGCTTCACCGTTCTCGATCATCACAGAGATCGCGATCTTCGGATGCTCGGCCGGGGCAAACCCGACGAACAAAGCGTTGTCACGATGGCGTTCGAGGGTTTTCTCGCGGTTGTAGCGCTCACCCTGCTTGATCGCCACCACCTGCGCCGTACCACTCTTGCCAGCGATACGGTATTGCGCGCCGGCGGCAGCGGCACGGGCGATACCACGGGCGTCGTGCATCACCATCTGCATGCCGTGGTTGACCTGATCCCAGTCCCGCGGATCCTTGAGCAGGATATTCGGCATCGGGTGTTCGTCCACCGGGGCAACACCGTCGACGGTCTTGGCCAGGTGCGGACGGTTCCAGACACCCTTGTTGGCAATCAGCGCAGTGGCCTGAGCCAGTTGCAGCGGCGTGACCTGCATGTAGCCCTGACCGATACCGAGGATCACCGTCTCACCGGGGAACCAGGCCTGACGCCGGGTGGCGCGCTTCCAGGCCTGGGACGGCATCAGGCCCGGAGACTCTTCGAACATGTCGAGCGAGACTTTCTCGCCAAGACCGAACATCGCCATGTAATCGTGCAGACGATCGATGCCAAGCTTGTGCGCCAGGTCGTAGAAGTAGGTGTCGTTGGAGCGCATGATCGCCGCGTCCATGTCCACCCAGCCGTCGCCGCTGTGGTTCCAGTTGCGATACTTGTGGTCGAAGTCAGGCAGTTGGTAGTAGCCGGGGTCGAAGACTCGGGTTTGTGGCGTGACCACACCGGTGTCGAGGCCAGCGATGGCCACTTCCGGCTTGATCGTCGAACCGGGCGCGTATAGGCCGCGCAATACGCGGTTGAACAGCGGGCGGTCGATGGAATCACGCAGCGCGGAATATTCCTTGGAACTGATACCAGTCACAAACAGGTTGGGGTCGAAGCTCGGATTGCTGACCATGGCCAGCACTTCACCGGTCGAGGGATCCAGTGCAACCACTGAGCCGCGACGGTCGCCCAATGCGGCTTCGGCGGCTTCCTGGAGCTTGACGTCGAGGCTCAGGACGATGTTTTTGCCCGGTATCGGATCGGTGTGTTTCAGCACGCGCAGTACGCGGCCCTGAGCATTGGTCTCCACTTCCTCGTAACCGACATGGCCGTGCAGTTGCGCTTCGTAGAAACGCTCCACGCCCGTCTTGCCGATGGATTGCGTGCCCCGGTACTCGACGGAGTCGAGCGTCTTGGATTCTTTTTCGTTGATGCGACCGACATAGCCGATGGAGTGTGCGAAGTGCGCACCAAGCGGATAGTTGCGGATGAACTGCGGTTCGACATCAAGACCCGGCAAACGGAACTCGTTGACGGCGAGTACGGCGATCTGTTCTTCCGTCAGCTCATAGAACAGCGTTACCGGCGTAAACGGATGGCGCGACTGCTTCATCGCCTTGTCGAAAACCGTGCGGTCCTCTGCGGGCAGATGCAGGAGGCTGATGACCTCGTCCAGCTCCTCATTGACGTTGGTAGCACGTTCTCGGGTGATCGTCAGGTTGTAGCTCGGGCGGTTATCAGCCAGCAGCACGCCGTTGCGGTCGTAGATCAGCCCTCTCGTGGGCGGGATCGGCAAGACATGGACGCGGTTGTTTTCAGAGATAGTCGAGTGGTAGTCGAACTCCACCACTTGCAGGATGTACAGGCGAACCACCAGCGCACAGCTGATCGCAAAGACGAACAAAGCACAGGCGATCAACCGCTTGTTGACCAGGCGCGTCTCTTTTTCGTGATCCTTGATGGGTATGGGTTCAGGCATTTTCTGCAGCAACTCTTTGACAAAAATGAGCGCCGATCCTTGGGCGTGACATCAGTCCGTTAAAAAACGAGCTGCACCATACCAAAAACCGGCCGGCCATTTCAGAGGGATTTCCCCAATGGTTACCATCGCGACACTTGACCCCTCGCATCGAGCACTTTCCCGCGGGCAAAACAAAACCCCAACTGCTTTCGCAATTGGGGTTTCGGAATTTAATCTTGACGATGACCTACTCTCACATGGGGAAACCCCACACTACCATCGGCGATGCATCGTTTCACTTCTGAGTTCGGGATGGGATCAGGTGGTTCCAACGCTCTATGGTCGTCAAGAAATTCGGG